>JBEEMY010000265.1:0-5774 GCA_041192415.1 Verrucomicrobiota bacterium
GATTTCCTGCGCGAACGGGCTCGACGCAAGCCATTCAGAAAACGCGCTCGCCGTGGACGCGAGCCGCATCGCCGCGCTGGATTGTTCGAGCGCAGGTGCGTTGCCGGTGTAGGCTACGTCCCAACTGCGCTCGCGATAATCCGTCGTGCCGGGAACTTTGTAGCGCACGCGCACCGTCGCGATCGGGCCGATTCCATCCGCCTTCGTCTCGACGGTGTAGAGCGCGTTGCCTGCTTCCTGCGCGGCGATCTCGGCGGCGTCCACCGTGTTGTCGCGAAATTGTTCCTTGGTGAGCTGATGTTTCGCGTAGCCGATCTGGCGATACGAGATTACGCGCTGCGGATTGAATTCCACCTGCACCTTCACGTCCGACGCGGCGATCTGCAACGCGCCCGCGAGCTTCGCGGCGAATTCCTTCGACGCATCCTCCGGTGAATTGAGGAACGCGTAACGGCCGTCGCCATTGCTCGAAAGCTGCTCCAGCAATTCGTCGTTGTAATCCTGCTGGCCGATGCCGAAGCAATCGAGCGCGATGCCTTGCTTTCGCTGCGCCTCGACTTTTTGTTTGAGTGCGCCGGGGTTCACATCGCCGAGATTCGCCGCGCCGTCGGTGAGCAGCACCACGCGGTTCAAACCGTTGGCGAGGTAATGCCGCCGCACGGTTTCGTAGGCGAGCCGCATCGCTTCTTCGAGATTCGTGCCGCCTTCCGGCGTGATGCCGCCGACTTGCGCGAGCGTCTCGCCCGCCTTGTCGCCGGGCAAACCATCCGCCCAGAGCCGCGCCGTGCGCGCGAACGTAACGACGCTCACCGTGTCCTGCGGCTGCAACTGCGTCGCCAGCACGCGCAACGCCTCGCGAATGATGGCCACGCGATCGGCGCGTTCCATCGAGCCGGAATTGTCGAGCAGCAGAACCAGGTTCAACGCGCGTCCCGCCGGACGACCCGCTGCCGCCGTCTTCACGGAGAAGCGCAGCAGCTCGCGGTTCTGCGCGAACGGATACCGCGCACGTTCCGACGCGAACGCCAGCGGCTGTCCCGCCGCCGCTTCGGGATCGCGGTAATCAAAAGCGTTGATGAATTCTTCGCTGCGGATGGAAGCCGCATCCGGCATCTTTCCGCGCTCCAGGCTCGCCGCCGCGAGCTTGAACGACACATCGCTGACGTTGAGCGAGAACGTGGAAAAATTATTTTCGCGCGTCAAAATTTCCGGCTGGGGAATGGGTGCGTTGAGCTGCAACTTGGGCAACGGCTTGTCCGTTTCTTCCACCGTAGCTTTGGGCGCTATGCTTTCCACCTTCGCCCGCATTTCACGAATCCGTTTTTCATCTTCGGTGTATTGGTTCTGCAAAACTTTCAACCCTGTGCCAGTGAGCTGTCGGACAGTTTCAACTCGATAATTTTTGTAAGCCTTCGCCACCGCATTGGCGAGCTTGGCCGCTTCTTCGGGTTTGCTGCTGGTCACGGAAATTTCAAGTTGCTTGGTATTTTTGATTGGCTTTAAATCCAACTGTGACTTGAGTCGTTCCATCGCCTGCGATTTGGAAAGTTTTTGACCGCCATTCTCATTCGCCCAGGCGGTATCTAGCTTTAATTCATCCACCACCTTGCCCAGCACCAATTGTGACTTGATAACCTCCATCATGGTCTGCACAAAGTAGGGGTCGTAGGTGGAATCCGTCGCCGCCCGCTGGCCAAATCCTTGGATGATGCCGCCATCTGGTTCCACCTTGATGGTCGCCGCGCTGGCGTATTCACCTTTCAACCCTTGCCAAAGCGATTGCTGCTGGTTTGGTTTCGCCGTCTCGGTGATTTGAACCATCGCCGTGGTTGGAACCCCCAGATCGGTCTCCAAAGCTTTCATCTTTAGGCCAAGCATCTGGTGAACCTCTTCCATCTGCGCCAGCTTAACTTTTTCGTCGTAGTAAGGCTGGAGCTTTATGGCGTTTTCAAAATCTTTTTTCTGCGCGTCCGCAAGCGTCTGCTTCAAAGAATCCAGCGCTTCCTTGGAGATGTCTGACCGCGCCATCTCGGTCTTGATTTTGCGAAGCTGATCTCGATCCAAAGTTGGTGCTGGGCTAAATGAGTCTGGAGCATTATTCACAGCCACATCGTCCTTGGCGAGTTGCTGCTGGACGGAATCCTTCGTGGCTCCAAGAGACAGTGTGCTGCTGCCGGATTTGTCCGCGAGCTTCAGTTCTTCGGTGCGTTTGGAAAACTCGCCTGCGGCAAATAAAACTGTGTTCGGGCTTGAGCCGGGCTTAACAGGGGCAGCCGACGGAACCGCGGCATCAAAGGAGCCGTTGTTGTCCACGCCTTCACGCGCCGGAGCCCGGTAAAATTTGTTAGCTGCGATGTCTCCGTCGTTTGAAGCCGGAACACCCTGCTGAAAACCAAAGTCGTTGATTACTGTTGTAACCGGCGTGGCTCGCATCTGGGACTGCCGCAGTCCACTTGTCAAAAGCTGGTCGGAATTTTCCAACTTCAATTTTCTGTCCACCGCACCTTCGCCCACGACTTTGCTAGACGCGATGTCCGGCAGCTTGTGGGCTGGCGTCAAGGCAAAGGCTCCGGACGCGCCCAGTTCAAAATTCGCGGTGGCGTTTCCTGCGGGTGCGTTGCGGCGATATTCTTCGCCAAGATTTGACGTGCCGCCCTCCGCCTTAGAACGGTTCATATTGTCGCCATACCAAGCCAGAGCAGAGCTGTCAGTTGCCGGTTTGCCACCGGCCCTACCGCCGCCGCCGCCACCTTGACCGGAATTGCGAAAACCACCTGCGTCAGCAAACCCATTCACAACGCCGACAACGGCACCGCTAGAACGCGTGCCAGTCGCACCATTGACTGATTTGAGCGCGTCTCCAGCCTGGCTGCCGCCAAATGCGACAGGTTCGGAACCGGCAGCAGTTTGGAATGCGAACGAATCTGCGGGCGAACCGGTGATTGCGGCGACTTGCGCCGGAGATTCCGTCGGTGGCAAAACAATCTGCACTGGCGGCGGCGCGAGGACGGGTTCGGGTGCGAGCGTGACGGTGGCAGGAGCGGCAGAAGCAGGAGTCGGCTTCTTGGCGCTGGATTCCATGGACATCGTTGTTTCGCCAGACAGCATTGAAATGTGCCGTGCTTTCTTTTTAGCTGCGGCAAGCGATGGCATCAGCATCGCCGCTACCACAGCCACGAGAGCGATGACTGCGAGCGCGGTGACTAGCCGAGGCAATTCCAGCCGCTTGATCCAAAATGATTCCTGCGGACGCGGCGTCTTGAAATGCGCGAGCAGTTTTCCCCGGCGCGCGTCGGAAAGTTTCAGCGGGACAGTTTTTTCACCAGATGCTTCAGCGGGATTCTTCGCGACTTCGCGGACTAGGACGATGGTGGATTCCAGTTCGTCGTGCAGCTTCTGCAAGCTGGCGTCCTGCGAGATTGTGTAGCGCAAGAGCTTCGCCTCGGCGGCGGGCAGTTCGCCGAGCAGCAGCGCGGTCAGCTTCACTTCGATCTCGTCGCGGGATGGTTTGTCCGGGTTCATGGCATGGCTCCCGTCTTCGCCAGTTCGGTGGCGATGGTTTTCAGCGCGTGATGCAGGATGAAACCCACGTTGCCCGTGGTCAGCCCCGTCCGCGCGGCGATGTCCTTGTAGGAAAGTTCGTCGTGAAATTTCAGCTGCACGAGTTCGCGGCTGCGTTCGTCCAGCGCGCCGAGGCTGATGCGGACGAGGCCGATGCCTTCCAGCCGGATGATCTGTTCGTCGGGAAGCAACGCGGTGTCAGCAGTGTCGGTCGTGGAGGAATTATCATCGTCGGAAAATTTTTCGAGGGAAACCGTTTTGCCCGCCGCGCGCCGTTGGTTCAGTGCGAGATTATGAACGGTGCGGTAAAGCCACGGGCGGGGCTTTTCGACGGATTCAAATTGTTCGTGCAGTTTCATGAACGCTTCTTGAACGACGTCCTCGGCCAGCGCGCGGTCGCCGGTGTAGCGCATGGCATAGACCAAAAGCGTCGCCTCCAGAGCCGTAAAAAGCTCTTCGATCGTTTCGCATCCGGGCGATTCAGCGCTGGGTTCGGCTGGTCGCATCACGGCCATTGCTGGCGGGTTGATTTCATTTCGGTCGGTTCGGCGTGGGCCAAAGACTTCGTGTTCACGGGGTATGACACCCGAAGCAGGGGTTTATTAGAAGAAACATTTTGGCGGCGTGGGGGGGGGGGGCGGGGACGCGGAGCATCGCTCCGCGCGCCGTCCGCGCCACTACCGCCGCCGCCGCGTCGCAATCGCCACCGGACGCGCAGGCTTGCACACGGGCAGCGTCTTTTTCCGCACCGGCTCTAAATCCCAGCGCCCCAGTTTTTTTGCAGGCTCGGATGTGACCACGGAATTCTTTCCGGCGCGACCGGCATAAACACCATCGGCCTTGTCGCCGAAAACTCCCTGATACAACGCATCCACAAACGACGGCGCTTCGGCGGCGGATTTCAAAACGTCGTTGATGCCGGAAATAATTTCATCGCGCCACTCGTCGGCTTTCGCGGTCGGCGTGATGTTGGTCTGGCCGAAAAAGCGGAACGCTTCTTCAATGGAACGCAGCGCGCCCACGCGTCCATCCGCCGTGATGGAGCCGCGTGAAAACGCCTCGTCCGTCGAAGCGGTAGTGATGGCGTCCACGCCGAGCGTCGAACACATCGCGGCATGCAGCGCGGTGGTCGCGGCGGATTGTTCCTTCTCCTCCGTGTGCGTCATGAAACCAATCGGCTCGCCCGGCCAGATCGGAAAATCCGCGAGCGTTTGCAGCGCACGGATTTTCGCGAAGTTGTAATCCACATAATTCTGCTCCATCAATTCGTTCACCATGATGTAAGGCCCGTGGCAAAGTAGCGGTTTCAAAATCGGTTGCGCGCCGAGGCGTTTGCCGAGCGCGGCCATCACCAACATTCCGGCGAATGCTTTGTGCGGCGGCACACCGGCGAGTTCTTCGTTCGTCGGGATGTCGAATGGCATCTTGTAACGCGCGGCGATGCGCATGGCTTCCACGCCATCCACAGTGAGGCGCGCGGGATCGGTTCCGCCGCAGATAGAGCCATAGACGATGTTGATCTTCGTCATGTCTGCTCCGAGGAAACCGGAGAGCACGGCGATCTCCGGCGTGTTCAAGCCGCGATGCGCCCGCACCGTCCAGAGCGTCGCCTTGTCGAGCGAACGTTTGATGAGCGAAAGATTCGCGTAGGTCACGGGCGTGCCGTCTTCCGCGTTCGTGAGAAAGCCATCCATCAAACCTTCCGTGCGCGCGCCCCACGCCGGATCAAAATGCAGCACGCCGTCCGCGCCCCAGCTTTCGGCGACCTTGATGTGCATGCCGTCCATCATCGGACAACCCGTGCCGTATTGGATGAACACCAGCGGCTTGGTGCGGCCGTGTTGCAACACGCGCGGATGAAAATTTTTCTTCGCGATGTCAATGCGCCGCAGGTAGGCGTCAATTTCCTTTTGCGTAATCTGCCGCACGCTCGAGGGACACGTATTGCGCTGGAAAAAATCCACGATGTTCTCATCGCACTGCGCGAGATAATCCCGCGTGAACGGCAGCGCCGTGTAACTTTCCACCGAGCCTTTCACCTCCTGCAACTGCGACTCGGTGATCTGCGCGCGCACCACGCCGGGCGAAGACTTGTTGGACGTCCAATGCAGAATGCCGTCCACAATTTCATCGAGCAACTTGCGCGTGGTGGAATCCTTCACCTCGTTGCTGTGCGGGAAGGGAAACTTCGGCTTGTTTTTTACCGGATGCGT
>JBEEMY010000266.1:0-4191 GCA_041192415.1 Verrucomicrobiota bacterium
CGCCGAGCAGCGCGCGAAGGAGGCCGCGCCGCTTCGTCCGCAGGATGGGCGAATCTTTGAATCGTAATTTGAATTGCGCGTCATCCAGCGAAAGCAATTCCACCAAGTCCGGCGACGATAAATCTCCGCGCGCGTGCGGCTTCATCAGGTTTCCTTCGCGGGCAAATTTATTCCACGGACAAACGGCGAGGCAGTCATCGCAGCCGTAAATGCGGTTGCCGATGGCTTTGCGGAATTCAATCGGGATTATGCCCTTCAATTCAATCGTGAGGTAGGAGATGCACTTGCGTGCGTCTAGTTGGAACGGCGCGGTGATGGCGTTCGTGGGGCAGGCCGTGAGGCAGCGAGCGCAACTGCCGCAATGATTTTTCTCCGGCGCATCCGGTTCCAGATCGAGCGTCGTCAGAATTTCGGAAAGAAAAATCCAGTTGCCGAGCTTGCGGCTGATGAGGTTCGTGTGCTTGCCCACGAAGCCCAATCCGGCGCGCTGCGCGAAGTCGCGTTCCAAAATCGGCCCAGTATCCACATACCAGAGCGAGCGCGAATTTGCGCTGCCGAGTTCATCTACAAATTTTGCCAGTGCCTTTAGTTTCTCGCCGAGCACATCATGGTAGTCAGCGAATCTCGCATAGCGCGCCACCACTCCAGTCTGGTTTTCAGGTTTCCGGTCTCCGGTTTCAGGTTTCTGATAGCTTGCCGCGAGCACGATGACGCTTTTCGCCCCCGCCAAAACCCGCTGCGGTTCCACGCGTTTCTCCGCATTGCGCTCCAGCCATTGCATCTCGCCGTGATTTTTTTGTGCGAGCCAGTCCTGAAATTTTCCGGCGCTGGCGGGTGCGGTAGCGGTGGCGAAGCGGCAGGCATCGAAGCCAAGCTCCAACGCGCGCTGGCGGATGGCCGCTTTCATTTTTTGACCCGCGTGGCCAGCTTGAATTGCAGCACGATCTGCTGGGCGACCTCGCGCGGCGAACGGAGATCGGTGTTCACCAGCACGTCAGCCTGTTTGTAAAACGGTTCGCGCGCGGCGAGCAGGCAGCGGATTTTTTTCTGCGGGTCGGGGTCATGGAGCAGGGGACGATGCGACTGGTGCCGCACCCGTTCCCAGATTTTTTCCGGCGAGGCCCAAAGACAGACGGTGAGCGCAAAGAGTTTTAACTTTTCCAGATTGTCGCCAAACGCCGGCAGGCCGCCGCCGGTGGAGATGACGCTCTTGGTGCGCTGCGATAATTCCCGGATGGTGCGCTGCTCCAGTTCGCGGAAAGCCGGTTCGCCTTCGCGTGCAAAAATGTCCGCGATGGTGCGGCCGGTGCTGGATTGGATGACTTCATCCGTATCGAGAAATTCAAAATGCAAATGCTCGGCCACGACGCGACCGACGGAAGTCTTGCCCGCGCCCATGAAACCGATGAGCGCAATATTCTGCAAGTTTCGTTCGCCGTGCATGGCGGGAGTTTCAAGTTTCAGGTTTCAGGTTTCAAGTTTTCATATTAGATTTCCGGTGTGCCGCTGCCGTCCTTCATTCTCGCTTCGACCTCGCCGCGCCGCGCGGAATTGCTCGCGCTGCTGCCGGTGAAGTTTACCATCGTCGCCAGCGATGCCACGGAAGTCGCCCACGGTTATCTGACGCCGCTCGAAGTCTGCCAGCTCAATGCCCATCGCAAAGCCCGCGCCGTCGCCAAAAAAATTCCCGATGCGCTCGTGCTCGGTGCCGACACGCTGGTGTTTCTCGATGGCGAAATTTTTGGCAAGCCGCGCAGTCTGGCTGACGCCGAACGGATGCTTTGGCAGTTGCAGGGGCGCACGCACCAAGTCGTCACCGGCGTAAGTCTCATCCAGCTTCGCGGCCACCGCGAAAAGATTTTTGCCGTGAGCACGGACGTGCTGTTTCATCCGCTGACACGCACGCAGATAAAAAATTATCTCTCCAAGATGAACCCGCTCGACAAGGCCGGGGCTTACGCCATTCAGGAGCGTGGCGAACTCATCATTGCCGAAATCTCCGGCTCGTTCAGCAACGTCGTCGGCTTGCCGGTTGAGCGCCTGCGGGAGGAACTGAATCGCTGGTAGTGCGCCGCTGCTTTCAAGATTGTCAACCGCGTGGAAAAAAGGCATTAGAAAGCGCGTGAAACATAATTCTTATTTCGAAGGTAAAGTTCAAAGTCTCGCGCTCAACACCGCTGAAGGTTCGGCCACCGTTGGCGTCATCGAGCCGGGCAAATACAGTTTCGGCACCGATTGCGAGGAGCATATGCACATCGTCGCCGGGATGCTCAAGGCCAAGCTGCCCGCTGGCGATTGGAAAAGCTATGGCCAGGGCCAATTCTTCATCGTGCCCAAGGACGTGAAGTTTGAAGTTGAAGCGGTGGGTGACGTGTCCTACCTCTGCTACTACAAACGCTGAACCAAATTAATTTTACCCTGCCGGTCGAAAGCAATTTCGGCCGGCATTTTTTTGGCAGCGGCGAACACATTTTACACCGCCAGCTTTGCTGATATAGTGTCTGCCTTGTGAACGGCCAAAAGCGTCAACGCGTCGTCTGCGGCATGAGTGGGGGAGTTGATTCCTCCGCTACCGCTGCGCTTTTGATTCAGCAAGGCTACGACGTCATCGGTATCACGCTGAAACTCTGGCCGCAGGATTGTGTGAACCGCGCCGAAGATAAATGCTGTGGCCCGCAGGCGGTCACGGATGCTCGCTCCGTCTGCGATAAACTCGACGTGCCGTATTATCTCGTGGATGAATCGGCAGATTTCCAGAAGCACGTCATCCAATACTTCGCCGATGAATACAAGGCCGGACGCACGCCGAACCCGTGCGTGATGTGCAATCAGAATTTGAAATTTGGCCGGCTCATTGACCGCGCGGATCAACTGGGGGCGGATTTTATTGCGACGGGACATTTTGCGCGCGTGGAAAAAAGCGCGGATGGTTCCCGTTACCTGCTCAAGCGCGGCCTCGATACGCGCAAAGACCAAAGCTATTTTCTCTTCTCGCTCCGGCAGGATCAGCTCGCGCGCATCATTTTTCCGCTGGGCGAAAAAACCAAGAGCGACACGCGCGAAGTGGCGCGCCACTGCAATCTCAAGACCGCCGACAAGGAGGAGAGCATGGAAATCTGTTTCGTGCCGGACAATAACTACGGCGGCTTTCTCCAGTCCGCGAACCTCGTGCAAAAACATCGCGGCGACATCGTGGATGTCCACGGCCACGTTCTCGGCCAGCACGACGGCATTGAATTTTACACCATCGGCCAGCGCAAAGGCCTTGGCATCACGACGAGCAAGCCGGTTTACGTCGTGGAACTTGACCCCGAAACTAACCGCGTGATGGTGGGTGACGAATCCGCGCTCGACCGCGATGAATTCATTGCCGACCGCTGCAACTGGCATCCGTTTGAGACGCTGACGGAGCCCATCGAAGTCACCGCAAAGATTCGTTACAACCATCCCGGCGCAACGGCCACGGTCACGCCACTAGCAGGTAACAAGGTGAAGGTGAAGCTGCACGCTCCCGCCCGCGCCATCACGCCCGGTCAGGCGGCGGTGTTTTATCAGGACGACTTGGTCGTTGGCGGCGGCTGGATCATGCGGTGAATCAGCTCATTCCGGCACGCTGGGCAGCGAGGCGATGAGATTGCCTGCCTTGTCGTTGACGATGACCGCGCCGCACATATCAATGTTGGACAGGATGACCCCGGCTTTGCCGACGGCATTATTGACCGTGATATAACCCCCGTTCTGGCCATCCGCAGAAATCTTCACGCCCGCTTTCATGTCTTGGGTGATGCCGATCAACTCGCCGTTGGTTTCCGTGCCGATCATGGTCATGCGGGTCAACCCGCCATCGTGCACCACGCTGATGGCCGAGCCGATTTCGGTGGCCTTCATCACGGCGCGCGGCTTGCCGCCCTCGCATACGCCCACCACCCCGCGCCCCTCCGCAGCTTCCACGCGGATCTGGACGCCAATCTTGTCTTCCGGTCCGAACAGGTTCAACTGCGGCTCGTCTTTATCCAGGCGCAGGCTGGCTTTGCATTTTCCCCCGGCCCCGTTCAGGCGGAATTCCGTCTCATCCTTTTCCACGGTCAACAACAGCCGCGTCTTTTCTTCCTTGTCCATGAGCGCAAGCCACGCGCCTTCCTGGTCGGCAAACAATCTTGCCCGCGCGCGGCTGGGGTCGCCGGGATGCAC
>JBEEMY010000267.1:0-4190 GCA_041192415.1 Verrucomicrobiota bacterium
CAAAAGCGGGAGTTTTGTTTTCAGGCGCCACCAAAAAAACTGGTTTATTTTGAAGCGCCAAAAGCTAGACTGTCCCGCAGCAAATGGATTTTTTACATCGCCAATGAAGGTCGGGATTACCATGGCCACACCAGCTTCAACCACGCCGCCCAGGAAAAAAGTCCTGTTCATTTTGTCCACCTCCTACGCGGGGTCGCATTTTCTTTCATTGCTGCTGGGCAGCCACTCGCGCGCGCTGCACATCGGCGAGGTGGCGGGCATCGGCACGCCCAAGTTTGATGGCGGCGAATGTTATTTCCAATCTGGCAACGTCCTCGAAGGCCTCGGCCAGAAAGATTTGCCGCGCATCCACGAACTTATTTTCTCCCGTGTGGACTCCTCCATCGTCGTGTTGGTGGACACCAATAAAAAACTTTCCTGGGCGGAATCTTGTTTGGAAAACAGCGCTTACGACCAGCGATTTCTCCATCTCATCCGCGATCCCCGCGCCCTCGTCCGCCGTTATGGGCTTGCCGCCACGCCGGCCGCGCGCCGAAAAATCCGCTGGAAAATCGCCCGCAAATTTCCCGCGCTCGCTTTTTCCATCTGGAACGCGCCCGAGTCGGATCTGTGGATGTATCAATGGTTGTTTCAGAACCAGAAAATCACGAACTTCATACGCCGGAACAAACTCGATTCCGAACTGGTCACTTATCGCGACCTCGCCACCAATCAGTTCGCCGAAGTTGCGCGGCTCATGCGCTGGCTCGGTCTCGATTTTGAACCCGCGCAACTTGAATACTGGAACAAGCCCCACATCGGCTCGCAGAAACGCAACTACGACTGGGTGAAGGAAAAGAAAACGCAGCACTTCGACTTGCGATGGCAGCAAGATTTGACGCCTGAAACCCAAACCCGTATCACCGGCAACCGCCGCGTGCTGGAGTATCTTGCCAGCCTCAAGGTCAGACTCGCTGATGACGGACTGGTGCGCGAAGGGCAGTCGGATTAGCGATTGATCGCCATGACTAGCCAGCCCCAAACCAACGCCGTTGGCCTACCAAAAATCATCTGGATACTCTGGCTGCAAGGCTTTGAGTTGGCTCCAGAACTTGTTCGGAAATGTGTCCACTCCTGGCGACACCATAATCCCGACTGGAAAATCATTCTCCTCGACGGGAAAAATTTAGCCGACCATTTGGATTTGGATGCGATTACTGGCCCCAACCGGCCGACCATTTCCCCCCAACATCTGTCCGACATCATCCGCATCAACCTGCTGGCAAAATATGGCGGCGTCTGGGCGGATGCTGCCTGTTTTTGCTGTCAGCCACTGGACATCTGGCTTAAGCCAGCCATCGCGTCTGGATTTTTTGCATTCGCCAATCCTGGGCCCGACCGACTGCTAGCGAGCTGGTTTCTGGGCGCCGAGATAAATAACCATCTGGTCCAGCAGCATTGCCGGTCGGTGAATCAATACTGGCGCACGAACCATTTTGACCGTCAGAACACCAAGTTAGGACGCTGGCTGGTGCGCTGGCTCGGCAAATGGTTGAACACCCGCCCGGAACGAGCCGCCCTTTGGCTGCATCCGCGATTCATCAGCGGACTCCGGCTGCATCCCTATTTTTGGTTCCATTACATTTTTCAGCAAGTGGTCACGACCGATTCACGCAGCGGAGAAATCTGGCGGTTGACGCCAAAAATCAGTGCCGAGTGGCCGCACCAGCTTAAACGTTTTGGCCTGCTCAAGCCGGCCACCATCGAAATCAAAGCCATCATCGCTGAAAAACGCGAGCCGCTTTACAAGTTGAATTGGAGAAACGGCAAAGCCGCCGCGCCCGACTCGGTTTTGGCCTGGTTGCTCAATTCCATTTAGCTTCCACTCACGGCAAAACGTGCGCGGGGGTGACGGTGCTGCCGAGCGAGCAGGTTGGAATTTTTCCCACTCGGCCAATATAATAACTGCCGCCGGCAGGACACGGCGGGATTTTTCCAGCGCTATTCAATTTGATATAGGCCGTCAGGTCGTTGGGAAAACTGATGCGAGCATCATTGGTAAGATTGTGTTCAAGGGCAAATTGATTCGCGGCGGCATCAAGCTGGCGAAGGTTGTTGATGCAGGCGTTGCTGCCACCCAAATGCGTGCGCTGAAGATTGGGGATGACTATGGCCACGAGGATTCCAATGATGAAAACCACGATGGCTATTTCTAGAATCGGCAATCCAATGCGCGAATTTTTATTTTGTTCACTCATACGACAGAAAAAATACCGCCTGCGAAATTCAGTTGCAAAATTTTTCTGATCCCACTGTAGCAGTGAACGTGAATTCGCTCTAATTAAAATCTCGGCATCTAGCGGGGTTGCTCATGGGAGGTTTGGCAAAACGTGCGCGGGCGTGGCTGTGCTTAAAGTGCAAGTCGGAAGCTCGCCAACTTTGGTGATATGATAAATACCACCGTTGGGACACGGCGGAATTTTCCCGGCGCTGTTGAGTTTAATGTAAGCCGTCAGGTCGTCGGGAAAGTGGACGGGCGCACCGGTTTTCAACTCGTGCTCCAAGGCGAATTGATTCGCAGCCGCATCAATCTGGCGGAGGTTGTTAAGGCAAGCATTGCTGGCGCTTTGCGATCTGGCCTTGATGAAATTCGGCAACGCAACCGCGCCGAGACCCAAAATCAAGAGCGCGGTCAGTCCCCAGAAAATAAAATCCGGCGCGGATGGTTTTTTGGCGGAGTCGCTCATGGGAGATTTGGCAAAGCGTGCGCAGGCGTGGCTGTGCTTAACGTGCAGGTGGGTGCCACGCCGATTTGGCTAATGTGATAAGGCTTGCCGGTGGTGGGGCATGGTGGAATTTCGCCTTTGACGTTCAGCTTGATGTAGGGTGTCAGGTCATCGGGAAAGTGAATGGCTTCGCCATTGGTCTTGCCGTGCTCCAGTGCAAACTGATTGGCTGCGGCATCAATCTGGCGGAGATTATTGATACAACGATTGGCATCCCATGCGGGTCCTTTTTTAGGGTTTACAAAATTGGGGGTGGCCAACCAAGCTACAAATCCGATGATGAAAACGAGAACGAAGATTTCCCAAATCGTAAACGCAGAGCGCGAATTTTTATTTTGTTTATTCATACCACTGAACAAACACCACCTGCGAAATTCCGTTGCAGAAATTTTTCTGCTGCGTGCGTAACGGCGTCTCGGCGAGCGCCGCAAATTTTTAAGATGGCGGCTTTCTCCCGAAAGCCGCTACGCCGAATTACCGTCTCCGTCCGCCGGGCGCGAAGGAGTAGCCGCCGTGGACGCGTCCGCCGCGCACTTTGCCGGGGAATCCGCCCGCCGCCGCTCCCGGCTTGGCTTCCTCGAACAACGCGGTGTAGCGGTATTCAAAATTTTCCATCTTCACGCGCGGGATTTTCTGGCTGATGAAACGTTCGATGGCGAAAACGTGCGGCGCATCTTCGGCGATCATGATCGTGAAGGCGTCGCCCGTGGCCGCCGCGCGACCGGTGCGGCCGATGCGGTGGATGTAATCTTCAGGATGCTGCGGCACGTCGTAGTTGATGACGTGGCTCACGTCCGCGATGTCCAGCCCGCGCGCGGCGATGTCGGTAGCGACGAGGACTTCAAATTTGCCGTTGCGGAAACCTTCCAGCGCCTGCTCGCGTTCCTTCTGCGTGCGATTGGAATGGAGGACGGCCACGGCGTGGTTGTCGCGCTTGAGCGTGCTGGCCACGCGGTCGGCTCCGTGCTTGGTGCGGCAGAAAATAATGACGGAGTCGTAATTGACGGCGTTGAGCAACGCGAGGAGCAGGTCGGTCTTCTGCGTGTCGGACACGGGATAGATGACGTGCTTGACGTTTTCCGCCGGGGAACGGCGCGCGCCGATTTCAATCGTCTCCGGGCTGTGCATCGCCCATTGGATGAGCGTTTCAATCTGCGGCGGAACGGTGGCGGAAAATAAAGCGCTGTGGCGTTTGCGTGGACATTTTTCGACGATGTGGCGCACGTCGGGAAGAAATCCCATGTCGAGCATCCGGTCGGCTTCGTCGAGGACGAGAAATTCCACGTTGTTCAAATTCAACGTGCGCTGTTCGAGATGATCGAGCAGCCGTCCGGGCGTGGCGACCACGATGTCGGTGCCAGCTTTCAATTCATCGTTCTGCTTGCCGTAACCCACGCCGCCGAAGACGACGGTGGTTTTCAAATC
>JBEEMY010000268.1:0-4168 GCA_041192415.1 Verrucomicrobiota bacterium
GCGGAAATGTTACGAAAGGGCCCGCCACGACAAGCCTAAAAACCTATAACACGGCATTCGATTCGGCTACGAAAAAGGTCACGGTTCATAATTAGTATGATCGCAAAAAAAATTAGAACTTCACTATTTTATTTATTACTCTTTGTCCGCCTGTTTCAAATTGAAGCATATAACATCCCAAAGGAAGACTGCTTATATCAACTTCTTTTTCTTTACTTGATAATATAAGCTCAATTCTGACAATCCAGTCAGTCATTTCGCCGTGAATTAGGTGACCAATTACATCATAAACACGCCATGTATCGCCACCTCAACGCCGACTTGATTGTTCAGACCTGCCGCACAACGCAGGCGAACATCGCGAAACGGTTTGTGAATTCCGGCTTGAGCAAGGTGGCGGCGGAAATTCTCACCGTCAGCGAGCAGGCAGCGGGACTGTCGGCGTGGCTCGCGAAACCTCATTTGCCGCTGCGCGTGCTGGCGGGCGGCGGCATCGTTTCAATTTTATTCATCATCGTCAGCGTGGCGCTGCACGTCAAAGTGCAGATATCCGTCGGCAGCATCGGGGAATTTTTGCAGGGCTTGGACGCGGCCATCAATGAAGTGGTTTTCATCGGCATCGCGGCGTTCTTTTTTCTCACGCTGGAGACGCGGTTGAAACGGCGACGCGCGCTCAAGGCCATTCACGAATTGCGCGCGCTCGCCCACATCATTGATATGCACCAGCTCACGAAAGATCCCGAGCGCATGGCCGAAGCGCCGACGGGTAACACGGAAACCATCAAGCGTCCGCAAAATCCCGCCGAGCTGATCCGCTACCTCGACCATTGCAGTGACCTGCTCGCGCTCATCAGCAAAATTTCCGCGCTCTACGTCCAGAATTTCGACGACCCGGTGACGCTGGCGGCGGTGAATGAAATTGAAAATCTCACGAACGGTCTTTCGCGAAAAATCTGGCAGAAGATCATGATCTTCGACCGCATCCTTGCGCCGGGCGGCAACTCAACCGCAGCCAATCGCGCCGGATGAAGCACGTCATCATCTACACTGACGGCGGTTGCGAAGGGAATCCCGGGCCTGGCGGTTGGGGCGCGGTGGTGCGTGACGGCGAGCGCGTGCGCGAAATTTCCGGCGGCGACATTGCGACGACCAACAACCGCATGGAACTGATGGCGGCCATCGAGTCGCTCGCCTCGCTCACGGAACGCAGCGAGGTTTCCCTCTTCACCGATTCGCAGTATGTGAAGAACGGTATCACGCTTTGGATCAGCGGTTGGAAACGCAAAGGCTGGATTACCTCGACCAAGGAGCCGGTAAAAAATGTGGACTTGTGGAAGCGGCTGGATGCCGTGGTCGCGCAGCATCGCGTGACGTGGAAATGGGTGAAAGGTCACGCGGGCAATGCGGACAACGAGCGTTGCGACGGGCTGGCCGGGCGCGAAATTGCTAAATTGAAACAGCAACATTCCAAAACCACGCGGCACGCGGCGCTGACGACTTTCAAAAACCCCGCCGTCACCGAAGCGCGCACGCTCCAGCAGGCGAGTTTGTTTTGAGGTGGCAGCAGTCGCCCCCGCCTTCGCTTCATTGACGCTGGCGGCGAAGAAAGCTAGTTTCTTCCCATGTTGAACCTTGCAGAAATCCAGCCGCGCGGCGCGATGACGAAAGAAAAATTTGACCCACTGGCGCAGGAAATTTTCACGCTCAAGAAACAACTCAACGCCGTCATCCTCGCGCATAACTACCAAGTGCCGGAGATTCAGGACGTGGCAGATTTCGTCGGCGATTCGCTCGGCCTCGCGCAGCAGGCGGCCAAGACCAGCGCGGATGTCATCGTATTCTGCGGCGTGCATTTCATGGCGGAGACGGCGAAGATTTTGAACCCGAATAAAATCGTCGTGCTGCCAGACAAGGACGCGGGCTGTTCGCTGGAAGAAAGCTGTCCCGCCCCTGCCCTCGCGAAGTTGCAGGCCACGAATCCGAATTTTTGGACGATTGCCTACATCAATTGCAGCGCGGCGGTGAAGGCGTTGTGCGACGTGATCGTGACGAGCGGCAACGCGGAAAAAATCGTGAACGCCGCGCCCAAGGACAAAGACCTGCTCTTTGTGCCGGATGAAAATCTTGGCCAATGGGTGATGGAGCAGACGGGTCGCCCGATGACGTTGTGGAAAGGAAATTGTTACGCGCACGTCGAGTTTCAGCGCGAGCAAGTGCTGGCGGCGAAGCGGCAGTTTCCTGATGCGAAAATCATTGTCCATCCGGAAAGTCTGCGCGAGGTGCGCGAACTGGCGGACGCGGTTTGCTCGACGGAGAAGATGATCACGTTCTGCAAAAATGATCCAGCCAAGCGATTCGTCATCGTGACCGAGTCGGGCATCATCCACCGGATGCGGAAGGAATGTCCCGGCAAAGAATTTCTCTGTGCGCCGACGTTCAACGTCATGAAGCTGCCGACGGATGGCTGCCGTTGCAGCGAGTGCAAATTCATGAAGATGAATACGCTCGAAAAAGTCCGCGACTGTATGAAGAACCTTGCGCCGCGCGTAGAATTATCGCCGGAAATTATCGCCCGCGCCCGCGTGCCGATGGAGCGGATGCTGGAAATTTCCGCGCGCCCGGCTTAAGCGCGCGGCGTCGACCAGAGCGATAGTCCCAACAACATCCGGGGGACAGCTCCTTCCGAAAAAGGATCGCGAAACTGGAATTCGAATTGCGGGCGCGGCAAGAGTGTGTTGACCAAATCACGATCCAGCCATTCATCTAGCTGGCCACGATATTTTTCCGCTTCGACCCGAACCGCCCGCCACTGCGGCTGATTCAAATCGTAGCAGCGGTAATAACGGCGCGGCTCGATTTTTCGCCAACGTTCCCAATACCAGCGCCGCAGCCGTTTGGCCAGCCGGGCGGTTTTTTTGGAGAACAAGGTTTCGGGCTGGAGCGGTTCCAGCCAAAACGAGTTGTGTTCGCGGGGAATCGCCGACAACTGCGGAAACTCATGTCGCAAGAGTTCTTTTTCCAACCGGCGAAACAATAATAATTCAATTGGCAGATTGTATTGTTGTGCCAGCAACTGGCGATCCAGCACGGGCAACAACGGCCAACTGTAAAAGCTCAACCGGTGCAAAACGGTTCCGATGTGAAAGCGGACGCGCGTAGCCAGTATCATCCGAAAAAAACTTTGCGCGGGCGATTCTTCTGGCCGTTCAAACTCATGTTGCATGGTCGCCAGCTGCCCCTGAATCAATTCTCCTGCCTGCGGCACTCGCAGCAATTGCTTTAACTTTTCAGGAGTCAGTCCCCAGCGGTTTAGCCGCTGGAAAAAATGTCCGTGAGTTTCCCCGAGAAACCAGGATTCTTCCGCCGCCAATACGCCGTCCAAAGCAAAGCCAGACCAAAACATCGGCGCGGCTTGGCCAACGGTTTTTCCCGCCGCCGCCATTTCCAGATGACTGAATCCGCCGGCCAATTGTTCCCAACGCGCCACGCGCTGACCGGATTCCAGCCAACCCGCCTCCCGACCACCGGACGGTTCACGGTTCACCTTCATGCCCAACGCCGCCGCTACCCGGCTACCGACGTTCAACTCCAGATCGGTTGACCGGCCAAGGCACACTGCGGAATCCGTGATGTTTTCGGAGCACAGATATCCCGCCATCAGCCGAGAATCCAAACCGCCAGACAACATGAGCGTGGAACGGGAATGTGGCGGACGATGACGGCGAATGGCTCGCAATAATCCGGCTCCAGCCAATTCCCGCGCCGACTCCGCCGAGCATTGGAACGGAGGATTCTGCGGAGTCAGCCCGAACGTTTCCACCTCGCGAGTGCCAGCATCTGCATTCCAGCGCAACTGGCACCCCGCGCCCAAGCGCCGGACGCCTTGCAGCAACGCCTGCCCGCCCATTAAACCGTTCGTCAGAAAAATGCCTACCAGTCCGCCCACATCCAACCGGCTTTGGAATTGCGGATGGGCGGCGAATAATTCCGGGCTGCTGCCGACTACCAATGCCGCACCGCAATGCGCGTAATACATCGGGAACAATCCCAAAATGTCCACGCCCAAAAATAATCCGTCCGCCGGGGAATAGGCTACCGCTGCATGATAGCCGTCGAAAACTTCGTCCGGACGCTGCGCGGAAATCCAGTGTGTGTGCAGGTCAGCGGC
>JBEEMY010000269.1:0-4168 GCA_041192415.1 Verrucomicrobiota bacterium
TCGAGCCCTAATCAGAAAACGAAAACCAAGTTAGGGCTCGACGGAGTCTCGCCCCACCAGAAAAGTGCTGACGCGCTTTCACAGGCCGTTTCTGATGCGTTGCGCGAAGTCATCGGCACTTACGGTCTCGCGGTCATCTGCACGGATTTTCCGGACACGATTATCGGCGCGCGACGCGGCTCGCCGCTCATCATCGGCATCGGCAAGGATGAGCATTTTCTCGCCAGCGACGCGAACGCCATCGTCGCGCACACCAAAAAAGTTGTTTATCTGAACGACTACGACGTGGCGACCATCACGCCGGAACGCTTTGACGTTTCTAATCTCGGCGCAGACACGGCGAACGTGCAGATCAGCAATCTGGAATTTTCACACGAGGATGTCGGACGCGGCAAATACGCGCACTTCATGCTCAAGGAAATTTATGAGCAGTCGCAGACGGTGGCGAATGCCTTGCGCGGGCGTCTGGATTTTGAAGGTGCGACGGCGAAGTTCGGCGGCTTGAATATGACCGCAGCCGAATTGCGCGGCATTGATCGTATCGTCATCGCGGCGAGCGGCACAAGCTGGCACGCGGCGCTCGTCGGCGAATACTTAATCGAGGAGCTCGCGCAACTGCCGGTGGAGGTGGAGTTCGCGCATGAATTTTGTTACCGCAACTGTCCGCTGGAAAAAAACACGGTGCTGCTGGTGCTCTCGCAGTCCGGCGAAACTGCGGACACGCTCGCGGCGTTGCGTGAGGCGAAGCGGCGTGGGCATCGCGCGTTAGCTGTCGTGAATGTCGTCGGCAGCACCATCGCGCGCGAATCCGACGGCGGCATTTATATGCACGCCGGGCCGGAAATCGGTGTGGCTTCAACGAAGGCTTTTGTCTCGACGCTGACCGTGTTGACGCTGTTGGCCGTGCACCTGGGGCGGATGCGCCAGCTTTCCGCGAAACGCGCGACGGAAATTTTGCGCGGGCTGGAAGCATTGCCGAAGCAGCTTGAAAAAATTCTCGGGCAGAACGACGCGTTGGAAAAACTTGCGAAGAAATACGCCAAGGCGGACGACTTCTTTTTTCTCGGACGCGGCTACACGTTTCCCATCGCCCTCGAAGGCGCGCTGAAGCTGAAAGAAATTTCCTACATCCACGCCGAAGGTTATTCCGCCGCCGAGATGAAGCACGGGCCGATCGCGCTGATTGATGCGAAGACGCCGACGGTGTTTCTCGTGCCGCAGGATTCGATGTATGACAAGACGATGGCGAACCTCGCGATGATTCGCGCGCGCAAGGGGCCGATTATCGCGCTCGCTACCGAGGGTGACAAGCAGATCAAGAAAGTCGCGGACGACGTGATTTATCTGCCGAAAGTGCTGGAGCCGCTCTGTCCGATTCTGGCGACCGTGCCGTTGCAACTGTTCGCGTATCACATCGCCGTGGCGCGTGGCTGCGATGTGGACAAGCCGCGAAATCTGGCGAAGAGCGTGACGGTGCAATGATGATTGGTGGGTCAAGTCGCGCTGCGACTTGACTTGCCCGCGCAGCGGTCACTTTGAAGCGTGGAAATTTTAGGCGCACGAAGCGTTCCGTCGCCTGACGCTGCGCTCGGCGACGGCATCGGTCGCAGAGCGACCAATGCCACCAGAAAAATTATTGCGCCGGAATGGTTGACACGTCCGCTGCTGGCGCGGTTGGTTCTTCTGTCTTCACTGCCGCTGCCTCGTCCAACCGCAATTGCTCCGGCGGCATCGTGGCCAAACCAGCGTCCGCCGTGACGGGCGGGAGGCCTTTGTCCACCGGGATACGGCGAAGTTCGTCTGCGGCGGGCAAATCTTCCAGACCGCGCAAACCAAAATATTCCAGAAACAACGGCGTGGTGCTGTAAAGCGTGGGGCGACCGACGACTTCGGCGCGGCCGCTCTGTTCCACGAGGCCGCGTTCTAAAATCGTTTGCATTGTGCCATCAATGTTCACGCCGCGAACTTGTTCTACTTCCGAGCGCGTCACTGGCTGGCGATACGCGATGATGGCGAGCGTTTCCAGCGCGGCTTGCGAGAGGCGCGTGGGACGATTCTTCACGCCGACGAGCGCTTTGAGCCACGGCGAAAATTCCGGCTGCGTGACGAATTGCCACGCACCAGCGACGCACGCGAGCCGGTAGCTGCGCGCGGCGGTTTCGTGTTCGCGCGTGAGTTCTTCGAGCGCGGCGGTCACGTCGTCGTCCTTGGTTTTCTTGAACGGCTTGGCGGCTTCGTCTGCGTCCTCGGCGGTGGCGGCATTGGCGAGCACGTCGCGAAGTTCTTTAACGCTCATCGGTTTCTGAGCGGAGAACAACAGTGATTCCAAAATGAATTTCAGTTCCATGCGAAAATTTTATTCGGTTTTTTTCTCGTCGGCAGCTTCGTCATCGTCTTCGTCACCGCCGTCATCATCGTCGCTGTCGCCTTCATCCTCATCATCGTCATCGTCATCATCGTCATCGTCATCATCGTCATCGTCATCATCGTCATCGTCATCATCGTCACTTTCCGCATCCGCTTCTTCCGTTTCGGCAACGGCTGATTCTGCTGTCACTGCGACGGGAGCGGCTTCCGGCTCCGGTTCCAGCGCGGGTGTTTCCGGCTGGGCGACGGCTTTGCTGATTTCAATCTCCGCAAACGGCTCCGGCTGGATGCACGCGAGTTGTTTCAGGCGAATCAATTCCAACAGCGCGAGAAAGGTGCAGACGACTTCCGAACGGTTCGCCGCCGTCTCAAACAATTCCACGAAGCGCACGCTGCCGCGCTCGGTGATGACTTTCAAAACGAATTCAATCTTCTCGCTGACGGACCACTTGTCCTCATAAATCTCGCGCGTGCCGGCCTCTTTTAGCTGGAAGCGCTTGAGCACGGCGTTGACGGCGTTCAGCAAATCGAAGATGCCCACGTCCGGCTTGGCGGCGGGTGCTTCGGTGTGAAATTCAATCTTACCCGGCAGCCGTGGGAAAACATTTTCCTGCCGCTCCTCCATGGTCTGCAACGACGCGGCGGCATCCTTGAATTTTTTGTATTCAACGAGCTGGCGGATGAGTTCGAAGCGCGGATCTTCGCCGTCCTCTTCCTCCTCCACGGCCACCTGCTGATCCACCGGGAGCAGCTCGCGGCTCTTGATATACATGAGCGTGGAAGCCATCACGAGAAATTCGCCGGCGACCTCGAGGTCGAACGCGCGCATCAGGTCAATGTATTCGATGAACTGCGTGGCGAGCTTGGTGAGGTTGACCTCATAGATGTCCACTTCCTCTTTCTTGATGAGATAGAGGAGCAAATCGAGCGGGCCTTCGAAGACCTCGAACTGGACTTTGTAATCGGCCATGAAACGGAGGCAAAGCGTAGATTGAAGCCGCAGCGTTGGCAATGTTGGAACAGGCGGTCATCCACCACTCCCCGCTCGACTCGCGAAATTTTTTCCGGCAAAGTCGCAGGCATGGACGCAGACGAACGCGACATTTATCACTACCTCTCCACTTGGGGCGACACGTTTGTGAACGTCAAAGAAATCTGCCGCCGCGCTGGCGGCAAGAAACGTTTCGGCACCGAGCCGGACTGGGCGCGCGAGCCGCTGCTGCGCATGGTGGATAACGGCGTGGTGGAAAGCGACGCCTCCAGCCGCTACCGCCTCAAGCCGGAGAAACACGACAAGACCCACCAGTGGATTGCCCCCGACATCGCCAAGCTGCTCGCCGAGGGCGGCGTGACGCCCGAAGGTTCCGTTCCCAACCCTGACGAAAACCACGAGCAACTCTGATGCTCGCCGCGTTTGCCACCACGCTCCTCTTCGCCATCTCCGCCGTCTGCGGCTACCGCACCGCAAAACAAATCGGCGGGCTGGAGGCGAACTTCTGGCGCATCACCCTCGCCGCGATTTTTCTGACGGTCTGGGCGTTTACCTTTGGCCACGGGTTTGAAGGCGCGCCCGGCTGGTTTGCGTTGAGCGGCTTCATCGGCATCGGCATCGGCGACTCCGCGTATTTTCAGGCGCTGCCCAAGCTCGGCAGCCGCCGCACGATTCTCCTCTGCCAATGCCTCACCGCGCCGTTCGCTGCGCTCATCGAATACTTCTGGCTCGGCACCGGGCTGAGCCTCGCGGAAATGTTCTGCATCGCCATCATCATCGGCGGCGTGGCCATCGCGTTGAAGCCGGACG
>JBEEMY010000270.1:0-4157 GCA_041192415.1 Verrucomicrobiota bacterium
CGCGCAGATGGTTTGCGTGGAATCCGGCAACGTGAAGCAGAATAAAATTTTCCTCGTCTAGTCCGGCATTTCGGCAAAGATGACTTCATGGTGAACTACCGTTTTGTCGCCGCCTTGTTTTGGTTGCTGATGATCGCAACGTTGTCAGCCGCGACGAATGGCATCGGTTGCTTGTTCTCCAATGGCGGCATCATTCGCGGGCCGGTGACGGAAAAGAAAATCGCGCTGGTGTTCACCGGCCATTCTTTTGCCGAGGGCGGCGCGACAATTCTGGACGAACTCAAGCGGCATCACGCGCACGGCTCCTTTTTCTTCACTGGCGATTTCCTCACGAACGCAGCCTTCGCGCCACTCATCCGGCGCGTCGTGAGCGAAGGACATTATCTCGGCCCGCACTCGGACAAACACGTTCTGTATGCGGACTGGGACAAACCGGAAAAAACCCTCGTCACGCAAAAAGAATTCCGCCGTGACCTCGCCGCGAACTTGAAAAAAATTTCCACGTTCGGCGTGGCGCGTTCGGATGTGAAATATTTTCTCCCGCCGTTCGAGTGGTTTAACGCGGACATCGTGCGCTGGAGCGCGGACGCGGGACTGACGCTGGTGAACTTCACGCCCGGCACGCGCAGCAACGCGGATTACATGGGCGACGACGACAAAAACTTTGTCTCAAGCGAGAAAATCTTCCAGAGCATTCTCACGCGGGAACAAAGCGACCCGCACGGGTTGAATGGTTTTCTGCTGTTGCTGCACATCGGCAGCGGCCCGGCACGCACGGATAAATTCGCAGCGCGCTTCGGCGAACTGCTGGATGCGCTCACTGCCAAAGGCTACGAGTTTGTGCGCGTGGATGAATTGCTGGAACAGCGCCCGCCCGTCTTCGTGCGCGCGAATCAAGTCGGCTACGGTTTGCAAGAGCCGAAAGTGGCGGTCGCGTTTTCGCATGTAGCGTTGCCAGAAAGTTTTTCGCTCGTGGATGCCGCGACGTTAAAAACAGTTTTCACCGGGCGCGGGCAAGCCATTCTGAATGTGACTTGGGGACAATTCACAAATCACGCGGAATTGGATTTTTCCAAAGTGAAGCGCGCGGGAAATTATTTCATCCGCTGCGGTGACGCTGTGTCGTGGCCGTTCGCTATTGGAGAAAATATTTACGCGCCACTGCCAGATGCGCTGCTGGAATTCATGCGCGAGCAGCGCTGCGGCTACAATCCGTGGCTCGGCACGAACTGCCACCCGGCGGACGGTCGCACGGCTTATGGCCCATTGACGAACGGCACGCCACTCGATGCGTCGGGCGGCTGGCATGACGCCGGTGACTTGCTGAAATATCTACTCACGTCCGGCAACGCCACCGCGCAGATGCTTTTGGCTTACAAACTGAATTTACATTCGACTAATTTCAACGACCACACGGATGCACTCGGCAACGCCACGACAAATGGTCTTCCCGACATTCTTGACGAGGCCCGCTGGGGATTGGACTGGATGCTCAAGCTGCATCCCGCGCCGGAGCAATTGTATCATCAAGTCGCCGACGACCGCGATCACGCGGGCTGGCGCTTGCCGCCCGATGACCCGGTGGATTACGGCTGGGGCAAGGGCGGCGCGCGCGTGGTTTATTTCGCGGACGGCCAGCCGCAGGGCTTGCGAAAATATCTGAGCGCGTCCACCGGCGTGGCGAATCTCGCGGGCCGTTACGCGGCGGCGATGGCGCTTGCGTATCAGATCTGGCGCGATGATCCGCAGCGGAAAGAGTTTGCCGCGCGTTGTTTGCAGGCGGGCAAAGAAGTTTATGCGTTAGGCCGCGCGAAACCCGGCGTGCAGCAAGGCAATTCCTGCCTCTCGCCGTATCGCTACGAGGAAACGACGTGGGCCGACGACATGGAATGGGGTGCGGCGGAACTTTTCCGCGCGACGGGCGAAAAACAATTTCTCGACGACGCAAAGCGTTTCGCAGCGCTCGCCGCCGATGAAAGCTGGATGGGCAAGGAACAGACGGGGCATTACCAGTTTTATCCGTTCATGAACGTCGGCCACTTCCGGCTCTATGATTTGGTGGACGATGGTTTCAAAAAAGTTCTCGCCGGTTTCTACCGCAGCGGCATCGAACGCTGCATCGCGGCGGGAGGAAAAAATCCTTATCGCATCGGTGTGCCGTTCATCTGGTGCTCGGCAAATCTCACCGCCGCGCTCGTCACGCAATGCGCCATGTATGAGCGCATGACCGGTGACACGCGCTATCGCGAGTTCGCCGCCGCGCAACGCGACTGGTTGCTTGGTCGCAATCCGTGGGGCACGACGATGTTCACGGAAATCGGCAGCGTGTTCCCGCGCGATGTCCACCTGATGACCACGCAACTCACGAAGCGCAGCGTGCGCGGCGCGCTGGTGGACGGGCCGGTGTATGACCGCATCTTCAAATCGCTCAAAGGCGTGACCATCCGCGAGCCGGATCCGCTGGCGGCGTTCCAAGGTGCCGCAGTGTATCACGACGATATGCACGATTATTCCTCGAACGAGCCGACGATGGATGGCACCGCCTCGGCGATTCTGATGTTCGCGCTGGAGAAAACTTTTCCCGGCACGCGCTGAAATCCATGTGCATCTGTGTCCGTCCGTGGTTAAATTCTACCGCATGAAACAGCCGATCAAAGTCACGTCGACCATCCGCCTCAAAAATTTTGACCCGGCATTCTGTGACGACCTCGACAAAGAAGCGACGCGTGAGAAGACGACGAAACTTTGCCAGCGCATCGCCGAGTTGCACGATCTGGTCTACGCGAACGCGCACCAGTCGGTGTTGATCGTGCTGCAAGGCATGGATGCCAGCGGCAAAGATGGCGCGACTCGCCGTTTGTTGGAATTCGTCAGCCCGCTGATGATTGAGACGACCAGTTTCAAACGTCCGTCCACGGAAGAGCTGGCGCATGATTATCTCTGGCGCGTCCACAAGGCCGTGCCGCGCTACGGACATATTGGCGTGTTCAACCGTTCGCATTACGAGGACGTGCTGGTCGCTCGCGTGATGAAGCTGGTGCCGGAGGACGTGTGGCAGCCGCGTTTCGAGGAGATCAACCAGTTCGAAAAACACCTCACCGAAAACCGCGTCATCATCCTGAAATTTTTTCTGCACGTCAGCAAGGCGGAGCAGGCCGTGCGGCTGAAGGCGCGCTTGGACGATAAACGCAAGAACTGGAAATTTGAATCCGCTGACCTCTCGATGCGCGCGAAGTGGCCGGATTTTGAGCAAGCCTACGAGGATGTGCTCAACCGTTGCAGCACGCCGTGGGCACCGTGGCACATCGTCCCCGCCGACCGAAAATGGTATCGCGATTACGTCATCGCGCGAACCGTCGTAGACCGGCTGGAAAAGCTGAAACTCAACTGGCCCAAGCCGCACGCGGATTTGTCGAAGATTAAGATTGTCTGAACCCCTAAAAGAAAAATCTGTGTTTCATCTATGTTTCATCTGTGGCTAAAATGTCAGCGCAATGGAATACGAAGCCGTCATCGGTCTGGAAACGCACGTCCAGCTTAAAACCAAATCCAAGATGTGGTGCGGTTGCGCGAACCAATACGGTTCCGAGCCGAACACCAACGTCTGCCCCGTTTGTCTCGGCATGCCCGGCGTGCTGCCCGTGCCGAACGAGGAGGCGCTGCGCAAAACGGTGCTCACCGGCTATCTGCTGAACTGCGAGATTCCGCGCTACGCGAAGTTTGATCGGAAAAATTATTTTTATCCCGACGCTTCAAAAAACTACCAACTCACGCAATACGACAAACCCAGCACGGCGAATGGCTTTGTGGACTTTGAATTCAACGGTGCGGGTTCCGTGAATGGCATGAGCAAAGTTCGCATCACCCGCGCGCACCTAGAAGAAGACGTCGGCAAGCTCACGCACTTTGACCGCACCAGTGGCGTGGATTTCAACCGCGCCGGCGTGCCGCTGCTGGAAATTGTTTCCGAGCCAGACATCACGAGCGCCGACATGGCCTACGAATATCTGAACGCGCTCAAGGAAATCTTGATCCAAGGCGGTGTGAGCGATTGCGACATGGAAAAGGGCATGGTGCGTTGCGATGTGAACATTTCCGTGCGCCCCGTCGGCACGACCGGCCTCGGTGCGAAAATTGAAATCAAAAATATGAATTCA
>JBEEMY010000271.1:0-4136 GCA_041192415.1 Verrucomicrobiota bacterium
GTCGCCGATGTTGACGACGTTGTTGCTCGACGGTGAATGTTGGATTTGCATCCGCGTGGTGCTGCCGGCGGCGAGCGTGAGGTCGTTGCCGATGTTGAGCGAATTGAAAACGCCGCCGGGCGTCAGCGTGCCGCTGGACGCGACGATGACGGAGCCGTTCACCGCGCCGTCGCCGGTGAGCGTGGCGTTGTTTTGCAGCGTCACGTCGCCCGCGCCGGTGGCCGAGCCGCCGGTGTTGCTGACGAACAAAGTGGCGTTGGTCACCGTGGTGTTACCGAGATAGGTGTTCGCGCCTTGCAAACTCAAGCTGCCGCCCGCGAGCGAACTTTTCACGACGAGCGAACCGCTGCCGCTGTTGCCGATGGAGCTAGCGTAGGTGATGGCGTTGCCGTTCACATCAATCATGCCGCTGCCCGCCGCGAGCGTGATGCCCGCCGTGCCGATGGAAGTCAAATCCGCCGAGCCGTTCGTGCCGGGGAAGTTCGTGATGTATTGCAACGTGCCGCCGTTGAAGGTCAGCCCGCCGTAGTTCGCACCGCCGAGGGCGAAGATGCCGTTGATGTTCAGCGTGCCGCTCTGGAGAACTGTGCCGCCAGTGAACGTGTTCGGCGCAGTGAGCGCAACCGTGCCGGTGGCAAAAACCGGCGTGGTGTTCGCGGTGCCGGAACCGGAACCGGGCAGTAGTGCTGTGACAAAATTATTTGCCGCGCTCGCCGGAATGCCGATGGTCAACGAACCCGCTCCAGTCGTGTCACTGACGACACCATCAACAGTCATCGTGTTGCCCGCAGTCGCGGCGAGGCCGCCGCCGTTGTTGCCGAGGATGAACGGCCGCGCATTCGCACCGGCTTGGCTGTGCGTAAACGTGGCGTTGCCCACCGCCGTGCCGCCGTTGAGATTCACGGCGGAGACGGAATTAAATCCGTTGTTCGTTTGCCCGAAGCTGCCGTAGCCGGTGATGACGGAAAAACCGCCGTTGAGGTAAGTGCCGAGCGTGTAAAAATTCGCGCCACCATAAACGACCGCGCCGGGGCCGGCTTGCACGAGGCCGTTGTTTTGTCCGGCTTGTCGGCCGTCGTTGAGCGTGACGGAACAATTCAAATAGCCCAGCGGGTTGTTTTGCCAGAGGACGCCGTAGCTCTGGCCGCCGCTGGAGCTGCGATAAAATTCAAATGAGACGCCGGAAATAGTTTCGTTGTTCGCGCCGCACTTCGGCGTGACCAAAACGCCCTGACAATTTTGAAATGTGAACACGCTGTTGTTGATTGTCAGCGCAGCGTTTTGATTGAAACGAATGGTGTTCGCGCCGCCCGCGTTGCCGATGGAATTGACGCCGCCGCTGTTCACATCGTAGTTGCCGCCGCTCGTGATGCCTGCCGTCTGGTAAAATCCTGGAACCTGACTGCCACCAATAATTGTGTAGGGCGCGGTCGCCGTGTTCGTCGTGGCCCAGTCATACAAACCCACCGTGGCAAACGCGCCGTTCTTGCCGAGTCCCAAGCCGCCGAGCACGCCCGCTGTGCCGGGCGCGGTGGTCGTGGTGATGGTCGCGGTCGCGGCGACGCTGCCGCTGGAATTGGTCGTGGCCGGACCGGTGAACATCACTGTGCCGCCGACATTTTCCGCAAGCGCACCGAGCGTGACGACGGGAAGATTCGTTCCCGAAACCGGCGCGGCGGCGATGACGGAATTTCCCTTGTTCAACGTCACGCCGTTGAACGTCTGCGTGTTGGTGACGCTGCTGCTGCCGATGAGTTGCAACGTTGCGCCGCCGAGCGTCAGGCCGTTGGCGGATACGATGAGGTCAGATGTCGGCGAACCGGCGACAGAAAAATCCAAGACGAGCGAACCGCTGTTGTTCGTGACGCCGCCGGTGAACGTATTCGTTGCGCCGCCGAGTGTCAGCGTGCCGGAACCGGTTTTCGTCAGCCCCGCCGTGCCCGCGAGGGGCGTGCTGATGGTGGCGGATTGATTCATCACGTTCACATTCGCCGCGCCGCCGAGCGTCAAAATGTTTGTGCCGACCAGCGACCAGTTGTAAGCCGCCGAAGCGTCTTTGAATTTCATCGTGCTGACGGTGCGGGCGCTGTCGAGGGTCACGGTAACATTCGTCGGCAAACTCAACGTGCTGAAGTCGGCGATGCTACCGGAGCCGGACGCGATCTGGCCGCTGTTCCAGTTGCTCGTTGCGCCCCAGTTGCCGCTGACGGTTGAAATCCACACGCTGCTGCCCGGCGTGGCGCTCGCTTCGGGCGAATTGCCGCTCGTGCCGTTCGCACCAGTCGCGGTCACGATGTAAAAATAAGTCGTGCCGTTCACCAGCGCGGAGTTCGTGTAGCTCGTGCCGGTGTAGCCGGTGATGACCGTGGTGGTTTCGTTCGCGATGCTGGTGCCGCGCTTCACTGTGTAGCTCGTCGCGCCCGGCGTCACGGACCAGCTCAAGACGACTTGCGGCAGCGTGGGTGAGCCGTTGGCGGTGAGACTGGTCGGCGCGGCTTGTTTGGGATTGATGGAATCTGTGTTGTAAGTGGAAACGCCCGCCGCGTTCAATGCCGCTACGCGATAATAATAAGTTGTGTTCGTTCCCAGCCCGCCGTTCCAATACTTCGTGGTGCTGACGCTTTGCAGGAAAGTGTAAGGCCCACCCAAACTCGTGGCGCGGTAGATCGCGTAGCCGATGGCGCCGGAAACCGCGTTCCAAGTGAGTGTGACTTCTTGTGCCGGATTGGTGTTGATGAGCGAAGTGATGTAGAGCGACATCGGCGGTGTGGCGGGCGCAGACGGCTTGGGCACGGCGACGGCGGGAATGGAATTCGTGCTCGTCCCACCCGCGCCGGTGGCCGCGATGGCGTAGCGATAAATGCTGCCGTCGGTGGGCGATGAGTCCGCGTAGGTCGCGTTGGTCACATTGTTCGCGAGCACAATCGTGCCGAGAACATTTGACCCGCCGCCGCCGTTGTTGACGAGCGTGGAGCGATACACGGTGTAAAAATTTGCGTTGGAAATGGCGTTCCAATTCAGCGTGACACTTTGATGCGCGACGCTGGCGACGGTCAAGCCGGTTGGCGTGGTTGGCGCGCTCGCGGAAATTCCCGCGCTCGGAGTTGCGCCGGCTTCGGGTGAATTCGTGCTGCTGCCGACGGGGTTGACCGCGCGCACGACGTAGTAATAAGCCGTGCCGTTCGCCGCCGTGGTGTCGAGAAACGTTGCGTTGTTGAAGCCGCTGCCGCACACCGGACCGGTCACGCCATTCGTGATGGAAGCGTAGCCGCTGCCGCTCGTCGTCGAGCGAAGCAGGTTGTAGCTCGTCGCGCCGGGCTGCACCGGCCACGCAACTAAATTGCAGTTGTTGCCCGCGTAAGCTTTGGCAGTGTTGGGCGCGGGCGGAATGTAGCCGGGAACTTCGAGCCGGAGATAATCATACATCGTGTGGTTCGCCAGATAGCCGCTCTTCCTCATGTTGAGGTAAATCGTGTTCTGCCCCGCGTGCAGAGAACCACTGGGCACGCTCAATCGGGTGTCGGCGAAAAGTCCGTGGATGCCTTCGCGCACCGACGCGTCGCTGCCGCTGTTTGAATTGTCGTAAGCCGGATCGTAACCGTTGACCCCCGCGATGTCGGTGCCGTTGACGCGCACAATCATCGGGCCTTGATACGACGACGCGGTGGCGATGTAGAGCGAGCCATTACTTACCGGCGCAGACGACAGGTTGAACGTGATGGTCGAACTCGATCCGCTGTTGTTGCCCCACGGATCGTAAGCGCCGGTGTTGTTGATGACAGCGGGCTGGATGAAATTCCAATCCGTTGTCCAACGGCTTTGGCCGACGACGTAATTTGGCCCGCTCGGAAAATCAAATGGGAACTCCAGAAACTTTGTCCACACGGGACTCGGCGCCGTCGCGCTCGGCCCGATGTCGCCAACCCACCAGTCTTCGCCGTGGCGGAATTTCCCAGCGGTGCGGTCGGGATAGCCGAGTTCAAAAACCGTCGGCCCGACACGCGTGGGTGTCCAGGTGACGTTGCCGAGATTGTTCGTCGCGCCCGCCGTCACGGTCACGCTGAATGGCGACGCGGGGATGTGCAGCTCATTCGGCGGATTGCCGCCGGTGAGATTCTGCGATTGAAACGTGCCTG
>JBEEMY010000272.1:0-4133 GCA_041192415.1 Verrucomicrobiota bacterium
CGCCGCTACAACCAAAAACTTAAAATCCAAAACTAAAAATTAAATCAACATGAGCGTCCTCATCGTCGGCACCACCGCACTCGATTCCATCAAGACTCCCACCAAGGAAAACCCGCGTCTGCTTGGCGGCTCCGCCAGCCATGCGGCGGTGGCGGCGAGTTTTTTCTCGCCCGTCAAACTCGTCGGCGGCGTGGGCGAAGATTTTCCGCCGAAATACATCCAGCTTTACAAGAAGCACAAGATTGACCTCGCTGGCTTGCAGATGTTGCCCGGCAAAACCTTTCACTGGTCCGGCGAATACGAAGTGAACATGAACAACCGCCGCACGCTCGCAACGGAGCTTGGCGTCATTGAGACCTTCCAGCCCAAGCTGCCCGCTGCGTATCAGAATTCCGCGTTCGTGCTGCTCGGCAACATCGCGCCCGCGCTGCAACTCTCCGTGCTCGACCAGATGAAGAAGCCCAAGTTCGTCGTGGCCGACTCCATGGACTTGTGGCTGAACATCGCGCTCGCCGATCTGCTCAAGCTCCTCAAGCGCGTGGACGGCTTTGTGCTGAACGACAGCGAGGCGGAACTGCTCACGAAGGAAGACAACATTTTCGTGGCGCTCAAAAAAATCCACAAGCTCGGCCCGAAATATGTCATCATAAAAAAAGGTTCGCATGGCTCGGTGCTTTCCAGCCCGAAAGGTGTTTTCATCTGCCCCGCGTATCCGCTGCATACCGTCGAAGACCCGACGGGCGCGGGCGATTCATTCGTCGGCGGCATGATGGGCTATCTCGCCACCGCGAAAGGTTCGATTGATGCTAACATCCGCCGCGCGATGGTCTATGGCAGCGTCACCGCTTCATTCTGCTGCGAAGGTTTTGGCCTCAACGCGACGACGAAAGCCAAGCGCAGCGACATCGAGAAGCGCGTGAAGGAACTGGAAAAGCTGACGAAGTTCTGACCGGAGATTTTTTAGACAGAATTAACAAAATTTTCAGAATTAAATTCTGTCCATTCTGTTAATTCTGTCTGAATCAATTCACAAACTTCGGCTCGAACACGGGGCCGAGGTTGTGTTTGCGGAGCAGTTCACAGAACTTTGCGATGCCGCGCTTCTCATCCTCGGCAAGGTGGTAGTGGATGTGCCACTCGAAATAATCGCGCCGGAAATCTTTGTCGAACTCCTCGCGCGTCTCGATGAGATAATCGAGCGTCTCGATACCGAAATTCTTCGCGGCCTTCAGTTCGTGGCGCAGTTCACGGTTCTCCACGCCGCGCCGCAGCGCCCACACGGCGAAGACGAAAGGCCGCTGTGTCAATTCCAACCACGCAGTGCCAAGGTCGAAAATTTCGTGGACGTGTGGCGCTCTTTGAAATTCAATCGCGCGGTCGCCGATGAGCAGGACAAAATCTTTCTCTGCTGCGGCCTCGTAACTTTCCAGCGGCTTGAATTCTGGCTTCAATCCTCGTTCCGCCAGCAAAACTTTCAGTAGGTTCACGCTGGTGAGCGAGGCGGTGTCGCAAAAAACTTCCGTTGCTTCCGCCAGTGGTTTTTTGTGCGCGAGAAAGACACTGTAAACTTCGCCGAGCGATGCGATGGCAACGCCGTCGAGGATGTCGTAGCGGTCATTGAGCAACACTTCGGTGATGCTGACGAGCGCGGCATCCAGTTCATCGCGGCGGAGCATTTCGGCGAGCTTGGCTGGCGTGGCGAAGATAAGTTCCACGCCGAGGTCGCGCGTGAGCGGTGCGGCGTTCAGGTAAGGCACGGAGCCGATACGGAATTTTTGCGGGTTTTCCAAAGCGTGATGAGGCTACAAAATCTAGTGCGATGTGTCATCGGCAACTTGTGTTCAAAATTTCCTGTTGGCGAATCCGCATTGCACCGGCAGACTGCGGGCGTGAACTTCCGCAGCAAAATCATCGCGTGGGACAAATTGCCGGAGTGGCGCAAGGCTGTGCGCGCTTCGGGCAAAAAGCTCGTCGTCACCAACGGCTGCTTCGACATCTTGCATCTTGGTCACGTCACCTATCTGGAGAACGCGCGTAATTTCGGCGACGCGTTGCTCATCGGCGTGAACAGCGATGCGGCGGTGCGCGGTTTGAAAGGCGCTGGTCGTCCGGTGAATTCGGAGACAGATCGCGAGTCGGTTCTGGCCGCGTTGCAGAGCGTGGACGGCGTCTGCATCTTCACGGACGTGACGGCCACAAAATTTCTCGCCGCCGCGCAGCCAGACATCTACGTCAAGGGCGGCGATTACACGTTGGAAACCTTGAATCAGGACGAGCGTCGCGCGGTCGAGTCGGCGGGCGGAAAAATTGTTTTAGTTCCGTTCGTTCCCGGCAAGTCCACGACGGGTTTGTTGGAAAAGATTTCGCGGTTGTGAAAAAGATTCTCGTCATCTCCCTCGCTGGCATCGGCGATACGCTGATCGCCGCGCCGTTCATCCGCGAGCTGCGCGAGAATTTTCCCGACGCGGTGATTGACGCGCTGGTGATGTGGCCGGGCGCGAAAGATTTGCTGGAGCACAATCCGAACGTGAACCGCGTGTTCCAGAAAAACCTGATGAAGTGCGGCAAGCTGGAGGCGGTGCGTTTCCTGTGGTCGCTGCGCCGCGAGCGCTACCAGCTTTCCGTGAACACGCATCCTCAGAGCCGCATTCACTACCGCGTCGCGGCATGGCTCGCGGGCGCGCAGGTGCGTATCAGCCACGAATACGAATGCTTCCACTGGCTGGACAACTGGCTCGTGACCGGTTCGCTGCCGCAGGATTACACGCGGCATTCGATTGATAATAATTTCGATGTCCTGCCGATGATCGGCGCGCAGAAGAAACTTCCGGCGCACGAGATGGAATTTTTTCTCGAGCCGGGCGACGAACGGTTCGCAGATGATTTCCTGACGAAACACAAATTGTTCGGCAAAAAAATTCTTGGCATCCACGTCGGCTCCGGCGGCACGAAGAATCTGCCGTTGAAGCGCTGGCCGTTGAAGAATCACGCGGGGCTGGTGCGGCAGTTGAACAAGCAACGCCCGGACATCCATGTGCTGTTGTTCGGCGGACCGGAGGAAGCCAAGGATCACGGCGTGGTGCTGGCGCAGGCGAACGCCGACCTGACGCGCGAGGCGAAGACAAAAAATTTGCGGGAGACGGCGGCGTTGATGAAGCGTTGCAGCGCGTTCTTGAGCGTGGACACGTCGCTCATGCACATCGCGGCGGCGATGAAGGTGCCGAACCAGATCGTGATCGAAGCGCCGACGTTGAACGTGACGAACTGGCCTTATGGAAATAAATTTACGCTGGTAAAAAATCCCGTGGTGAATGGCAACGGGTTGGATTTTTACCGCTACGACGGTGGCGACATCAAAGGGACGCGCGAGGAACTCATCGCGTGCATGGAGTCGGTCAAGGTCGCGGATGTTTTCGAGGCGGTGACGAAGCTGATTTGAAGGTGCTTCCGGCGTCCTCGCCGGAAGATTAAACTGAAATCGTTTGAATGGTTCTGCCGGCAAGATGCCGGCAGAACGTTTAGAGCTTGAAGCCAGCCGCTGCTGCATCGGCAGCAAACATCTTCACGGTATCGAGCGAAAGTTCCGTCAAGTCCATGCCGGACATCTTCATCGCTTTGCCGAGAATGTCGTGTGGCACGGTGACGATGTGGCAGCCGCAGTCGTTCGACTGGAAAATGTTCAACACTTCACGGACGCTGGCCCAGAGCAGTTCGGCCTGCGGCAAATCTTTCAAAACGGTTTTGCTTTGCGTCATGATGCCGACCGGATCAACGCCCGTGTCCGCGATGCGTCCGGCAAAAACGGAAACAACCGCCGGGACTTTGGGATTCAACGCCGCCGTCACGCCTTCCACCTGCGCCAAGGTGAGAATTGCGGTGACGTTGAGCTTCACACCTTCGCTGGCGAGTTCCTTGATGAGCGGCAACGCGGATTCGCCACGCGAATTGGTGATGGGAATCTTGACGTAAACATTTTTGCCCCAGCCGTTGATCTTCAGGCCCTGACGTTTCATCTCGGGAAACTCATAGGAGAAAACTTCGAGCGAGAGCGGCTTGACGGTGATGATCTGCAAGATGTCGCGCGCGAACGTCTCAAAATCCGTCAGGCCGGCCTTGCGCATCAGCGTCGGGTT
>JBEEMY010000273.1:0-4130 GCA_041192415.1 Verrucomicrobiota bacterium
GAACGCGCAGCGGTTTTGCAAAAGGCTTTCACCGCCGAGCCAAAAAATTTCACCACCGCCTACGAGATTGGCGAATGTTACCGCATCGAGGGTCTGGAGGGCGGAAAAAACTACCAACAGCTCACGCGACAGGCGCTGGCTTGGTATGACCGCGCCAGCAAGCTCAACGCCCACGACGGCTATAATTTTTCGCGCACCGGTATGTGTCTAGACTGGCTGGGCGACCATGCCGCCGCTGGGGAATTTTTCGCAGTCGCCGAGACGCGGGATCCAAATAATTACTATTTGGCGTCTGACTTGGGTTGGCACTATGTCCAAACCGGCGATTACGCCGCCGCGCGCCGGTGTTTTGAGCGTTCGCTCCGGCTTTACGGCGACAATCCCACCGCCATAAACTACCTGCAAATTCTGGAACAAAAGCTCACGGAAAAAGCCTCCGGCAAACCCACCTTACCGGTGTTCTACTGATGGAAAAGCCGATTGACAATCATTTAGAGCAGTGGCTATATTCGCACCAGTCAAAAAAGTAAAAAGACACATATGAAACATTTCAAATCCGTCTTGGCCTTTGCCTTTTGCGCCGCCTTGACCCTTTCCGCTACCGCCCAAAACACCAAGCAAGGATTTGCCACCGCCGTGCGCGTGGATGGCAATGTCACCTACTCGCTCGGCGCGGGACAACCTGAATACCCGCTCGTAGCCGGACGCTTCCTGCCGCCAGGGGCAACTGTTTTTACCCACGACAACGGTGTCGTTGACCTCGTTCTCGGCAAGGCCATTGACCTGCCGCAAGCCAAGTGGTCGCCGGAACGCATCTCGCTGTCACACGATTCTCATGTGCGCGGCTTCGTCACCTACCGCCCATCCGCCGACCAAAACGCCATCCGCCTCACTCCCAACTCCACGCTCGCCATTGATAAATTGACCATCGTGGACACTGGTTCTGACTCCGTCAGCGACACGGAACTTGATCTTAAGAAAGGTAAAATTTTCGCCAGCGTCCGCAAGCTTTCCGGCGCGTCCCAATACATTGTGAAACTCCCGACCGGTGTGGCCGGTGTGCGTGGCACACTCTTCAGCATCAGCGTGGACGGCGCAGTCGCCTGCTTCGAAAGCACCGGCGGCGGTGTCATTCTGGCGTTGACGCTCGCCAACGGCAGCACCCAGACCTTTGTGGTTGGCCCCGGCCAATTGCTCGATCCGGCCACCGGCCAACCGGCGGTAATCTCGACACAGTTGAACAAAATTTTGGAAGAAGTTTTTGATGCCCTCCGCACCACCTATTTCCACGAAGTAGATTTTGAGCACGACCACAATGGTGACCACATCTCGCCGACCTCCGGTCACCATGACGACGGCAAAGATAAAAAAAATAAATAATCGTCTCGTTCACTTTCCGATAAACCAGCGCAGCCTTGAGTTGCGCTGGTTTTTTGTTTAATCCAACGGCGTGCAACTCAAGCGACCCAAACGCGCGCCCATCGTCCTCGCCCTGATCTTCCTTGCGCTCGTCTGCGGCCTCCGCCTCTGGAACCCCGACTTGATTGACCGAGCGGAACGCATGACCTACGACGCGCGCGTCCGTCACGCGCAGAATTCCTCCACCCCCGCCGCCACCAATCTTGCGTTCGTGGCGATGGAAGATTCCAGCATCGCCGCCGTGAACAGCGGCAACGTCAACGGCCTAAAACTCGGCTACCAATCCGGCCTCTACTGGCAACGGCACATTTACGGACGACTCGTGTGCGAACTCGCCGTGCAGGGCGCAGCGAGCATCGCCTTCGACGTGCTGTTTGGAGAACTTCGCCGAGATCATCCGCAGGTGCAGATGGCCGAAGGTGGGTTGATGGAGTCGGATGAATTTTTCGCCATTCAAGCAAGGCGGATGGGCAATGTGCTGCTCGCCCAAACGCCGGAGGTTGCCCCGCCGGAACTCTTCGCCACGAATGTGCTCGCGCTCGGCGACATTTCCACCGAGAAAGATTCCGATGGCATTCTCCGCCGCGTCCGCGCCTTCCACAACGTCCGCCGCTGGAACCAAATCATCCGCGACTTCGTTGCCTTGCCGGAAATTAGTGGCGACCTCGAACACGCCACCGTTGCGCCGGAAAAAATTCTCATTCCGCAAACCGGCACGACAAATCTCATCGAAGTCGCCGTGGATGCGGAGAATAATTTTCAAGTCGCCGACTTCATCGGCGACAAACTGCCGGCCGGAATGTCACCCAAAGCAAAAGCATTCACCACCCAACGCAGTTGGCACATGGGCATCGTGCTCGCCGCGCAAGCGTTGAAACTGGATTTGGCGAAAGCGAAAATAGATTTGCCGCGCGGAAAGATCATTTTGCCCGGCCCGAACGGATTCACCCGCACCATCCCCGTGGATAGCGAAGGATTTTTTTATGTGGACTGGCGAATCACGCCGGAAGACCCGCGCCTGCTGCGCGCGCCCGTGGAATTTTTACTGGCGCAAGACCGGCTGCGCCTGCTCGGCCAGACGAACGGGCTGCGCGATGATTTTCGCGGCAAACTCGTTATCATCGGCTCCGCCGCGCAAGGCAACGACCTGACGGATCGCGGCGCAACGCCACTCGAACGCAATACCCTGCTCGTCAGCAAACATTGGAACGTGGCCAACTCCGTCATCACCGGACAATTTCCTCGCCGCAGTTCGTTGCTGCTGGACATGGCGCTCATCCTTTTGCTCGGCGCGCTCACGGCGGTCATCACTTGGGAACTGCGCGCCGTGGCCGCAAGCATTTCCGTGCTGCTGTTGATGGCGATGTATTTGGGCGCGACGTTTTTTATCTTCACGCACTTCCGCTGGTGGCTGCCGGTGGTTTATCCGCTCGGCGGCGCGATGCTGGCGCTGCACGGAATTCTGCTGGTGCATTTGGTTTTCTTCGAGGAAGAAGACAAGCGGCGCGTGAAATCATTATTCTCCAAACTCGTTTCGCCGCACATCGTCAACGAACTCTTGCAGGCGGACAAACTCGCGCTCGGCGGCGCGCACCGCGAGGTCACGGTGTTTTTTGCCGACGTGCGCGGCTTCACCACGCTCACGGATTCGATGCACGAACAGGTCGCCGAACACGTTCGCAGCCGCGAAGTGGATTCAGCCGTGGCGGAAAAGTATTTTGAAGAATCCGCGCGCGAGACATTGGAGATTGTGAACCTTTACCTCGCAACCATCGCCGAGGTCATCAAGAAAAATGACGGCGTGCTCGACAAATACATCGGCGACTGCGTGATGGCTTTTTGGAATGCGCCCATGGCGAATGAAAAACACGCCGTGGCCGCCGTGCGCGCGGCGATTGATTCGCAGCGGGCAATTTATGAATTGAACGTGCGCCGCGAAGCCGAAAATCCTGCGCGACAGGCGGAAAACGAGAAACGCATTGCCGCCGGCCTGCCGTCGAGGCCATTGCACACGTCGCTGCAACTCGGCACGGGCATCAACTCCGGCCTCGTCACCGTCGGCCTGATGGGTTCGGAGGAACACGGATTTAATTACACCGTTTTCGGGCGCGAGGTGAATCTAGCGAGTCGGCTCGAAGGCGTTTCCGGCAGCGGTCGCATCATCATCAGCGACCTGACGTATTTTCAACTACTACGCCACGCGCCGGAGTTGGCCGCAGTCTGCGTGGAACTTTTTCCCGTCACCGTTAAAGGCATGAAGGATGCCGTGCGGATTTACGAAGTGCCGTGGAAATAGTTTTTAATTTTTAGTTTTTAGTTTTAAGTTGAGGCGGTTGAAACGCGCGGCGCTTCAACTAAAAACTTAAAATTCAAAACTGAAAACTTTTAAGATGCGCACCGCCATCTATCCCGGCAGTTTCGATCCGCTCACCAACGGCCATTTGGACGTGGTGGAGCGCGCGGCGAAGCTGTTTGACCGCGTCGTCGTGGCCGTGGCCAAGAACGAGGGCAAACATCCGCTGTTCACGCTGGACGAGCGGGTGGCGCTGGTGAAAGCGTCGGTGAAAAAATTGCCGAATGTCACCGTGGATTCCTTTGACGGCTTGCTGGTGAATTACGTCGTCTCCAAAAAAGCGCGGGCCATCGTGCGCGGACTGCGGGCGATTTCGGATTTTGAATTTGAATTCCAGCTCGCGCTGATGAACCGCAAA
>JBEEMY010000274.1:0-4126 GCA_041192415.1 Verrucomicrobiota bacterium
CTGATTTTTCATGGCCAGCACGCGCGACATACGCCGACGTATCAAGTCGGTCAAGAACACCGCCCAAATCACCAAGGCGATGCAGATGGTCGCTGCCGCCAAGATGCGGAAAGCGCAGCAGGCAGCGCTCGTTGGTCGTCCTTACGCGCAGTTGCTGAACGTGATGATGGCCGAGGCTGCTTCTGGTGCGGTTGGTTTCAGTCACGAACTCATGACGGCGCGTCCGGTCAAGAAACGCCTTGTTATCGTGGTAAGTTCGGATCGCGGATTGTGCGGTGGCTTGAACGGAAATCTTTTTCGCGAAGTCGCGAAGCTCGACAAGGACACCACGGTGTTCGTGACGGCGGGAAAAAAAGCCGCGTCGTTCATCGCGCGCACCAAGCGTTCGCTCGCGGCGGAATTCACTTATAAAGACACGCCGGAATACGGTGAAGCCCGCGCGATTTCCAAATTCGTGCAGCAGATGTTTTTGAAGGGCGAAGTGGATGCGGTGGACATTTTGTTCCCGCGCTTCATCAACACGCTTACGCAGTCGCCGGTGACGGTGCCGTTTTTGCCGATTGGAAAATTGGCGGGAGTCAGTGCCGGCATCGGCGCGGAAAAAACCGAGCTGGCGTCGCACGATACATCGGAAGTTTACGAATTTGAGCCGGACGAAAAGCAGGTTCTCGGCGAATTGCTGCCGCACAGTTTGAATTTTCAGATGCACCAGATTTTGCTGGAGACAAAGGCCAGCGAACAAAGCGCGCGCATGGTGGCGATGAAAAACGCGACGGACAACGCGAAGCAGATCATCAAGGATCTCACGCTCGAATATAATAAATTGCGGCAGGCGAACATCACGAAAGAGTTGCTCGAAATCACCACCGCGCAGATGGCGCTCGGTTGAAATTAAAATCAAAAATTTAAGAACATGAACAAAGGCAAAATCGTTCAAATCATCGGCCCCGTTGTGGACGTGGAATTCCCCGGCCAGCCCCCCGCGATTTACAACGCGCTCACCGTCACCTACGAAATGCCCGGCCAGGGCACAACCAAGCTGACGCTCGAAGTGCAGCAGCACCTCGGCGACAACTGGGTGCGCGCCGTCGCCATGAGCACCACCGAGGGACTCAAGCGCGGCTACGAAGCCATTGACACCGGCGCACCGATTTCCATGCCCGTCGGCCAGGCCGTCATGGGCCGCGTGTTCAACGTCACCGGCGAACCCGTGGACGAACAAGGCCCCGTGAAAGCCGACAAGTATCTGCCGATTCATCGCGCAGCCCCGCTGCTCGTGGATCAGTCCACCACGCCGCAGATTCTCACGACCGGCATCAAGGTCATTGATTTGATTTGCCCGTTCCTCAAGGGCGGCAAAGTCGGTGCATTCGGCGGCGCAGGCGTCGGCAAGACCGTCGTCATCATGGAACTCATCAACAACATCGCGAAGCTGCACGGCGGTGTTTCGATGTTCGCGGGCGTCGGCGAACGCACGCGCGAAGGCAACGATCTTTACAACGAAATGATCGAAGCCGACGTCATCAAGGTGAAGAAAGACGCCAAAGGCCACGCCATCAAAGGCGAAAACGGTCTGCCTATCATCGAAGAAGGTTCCAAGATCGGTCTCGTCTATGGCCAGATGAACGAACCTCCGGGCGCGCGTCTGCGCGTGGCTCTCTCTGCGCTCGCCGTGACGGAATATTTCCGCGACGAAAAAAATCAAGACGTGCTCCTGTTTGTGGACAACATTTTCCGTTTCTCGCAGGCCGGTTCCGAAGTGTCCGCGCTCCTCGGCCGCACGCCGTCAGCGGTCGGTTACCAGCCGACGCTCGCCGCCGAAATGGGCGACTTGCAGGAACGCATCACCTCGACCAAGAAAGGTTCCATCACGAGCTTCCAAGCCGTGTATGTGCCCGCCGACGATTTGACCGACCCCGCGCCCGCCACGACGTTCGCGCACTTGGATGCGACCATCGTGCTCGAACGCTCCATTGCCGAGCTGGGAATTTTCCCCGCCGTGGATCCGCTGTCGTCCAGTTCCCGCGCGCTCGCGCCGGAATTTGTCGGCCAGGAACATTACGACACCGCGCGCGGCGTGCAGAAAGTTTTGCAGCGCTACAAAGATTTGCAGGACATCATCGCGATCTTGGGCATGGACGAACTTTCCGCCGAAGACAAGACGACCGTGTTCCGCGCCCGCAAGATTCAGAAATTCATGAGCCAGCCGTTCACCGTCGCGCAGGTTTTCACCGGTCGCGAAGGCAAGCAGGTTTCCCGTGAAGATACCGTCCGCGCATTCAAGGAAATTCTCGACGGCAAGCACGACGATGTGCCCGAACAGAATTTCTACATGAAGGGTGGCATTGACGAAATCAAGGAAGCGTAAACCGCTGAATTGATCAACGCTCGCGCATTAAATTAAATGGCTGCTACGCTCAAACTCGAAATCGTCACGCCGTCGGCGAAAATTTTCTCCGAAGACGTGGAGATGGTCACGCTCACCGGCATTGACGGCGAGATGGGCATCCTGCCGGAGCACATGGCGCTGATGACGCAGCTCGCGTCTGGCGAAATCCACGCCCGCAAGGACGGTAAGAGTATTTTTCTCGCAGTCGGCGAAGGTTTCATTCAGGTCACGCGTGAACAGGTTTCCATCCTCACCGACATGGCGATCAAGGCCGACGACATTGACGAAGCCAAGGCTGAGGAAGCCCGCCAAAAAGCTGAAGCCCGCCTCTCGCAAAAATTAAGCGACGAAGAAACGGTGTCCGTCCAAGCCTCGCTCATGCACGCACTGACGCAGTTGAACGTGAAACGCCGCCGTCACCTTTGATTCACAAGAGATTTTCATTGGCTTGACTCGGCCAAATTGTTAAACATCTACACAACTATTTATGGGATCACTCAAAAAACGCCGTAAGGCAAAAATCAATAAGCACAAACGGCGCAAGAAGCTGCGCTTGAATCGTCACAAGAAGCGCACCTGGCAGAAGTAAGCTGCGGGTCTCGTTTTTATTTCAACCGTTCGCGGTGGTTGTCTTGTGCAACCGGCGCGAACGGTCTTTTTTATGCCCCATCGTTTCGATAAGCATTACACGCGCGAAGAAGCGCGGGAATTGTTGCCGCAAGTCCGCCAGTGGCTGGTGGAACTAAATCATCAGCGCGAGGAGATGCAGCGTTACGAGAAACGCTTGACCGGGCTGACAGAGCAGGGCAACGACATCGGCGGCGAGACGGTCAATAGTTGGATTCGCGCATTGGCGGGGATGCAGGCGTTGCTCGCCGAGTTTCAACGCCGCCGGATTTTCATCAAGGACGTGGCGCGCGGGTTAATTGATTTTCCGGCGATTATCGGCGGGCGCGAAGTCTTTCTTTGTTGGGAGCAGGACGAGGACGACATCGAATTTTGGCACGACTTGGAGACCGGTTTCACCGGCCGCGAAAAACTTCCGTAGGATTCAATTCACTTTCTGCACGCGTCCGTTGTGTTGCGCGTTAGCCCGCCATAATGGCCACGCACTTTTCGCCGGCGGCGCGGAAGCGGCGGGCTTGAGCGCATACAGAAAAGCCTGGTCGTTCGCATAAATGATGCCCTGCGGGCTGACGTTCGGCGACGAGTTCAGGTTGAAAGTCATCTGGTAATTCCACACCGGTGGCCAGCAGTTCGTAGCGTTCAGGCTGCTGATGTTCAGCCACGGCACCGAGAAATAAACCTGGCCGTTGGCCGCGACCGCGGGCGACATCTCCATGGGCAGTTCGAGGGGATGCCACCAGCGCATTTTACCGTCAGCCCCGAGGCAGAAATCTTTTTTCCCGGCCATCAGATAAAGATTTCCATCCGCATCCAGCACGGGGGACGACTCGTTGTAGCCGCCTGTGCGGTAACGCCAGCGTTCCGAGCCATCGGGTCGCAACGCGTAAAGATTTCCGTCCGTGGAACTGAAATAAACCGTTCCATCTAGGCCGATCGCGGGCGAGCCGTCCACCTCCGCACCGGTTAGAAATTTCCACTTCAATTTTCCTGCCGGTGTGAGCGCGTAAAAAAACTTGTCGTGCGAGCCGAAATAAATTGTTCCGTCGTGTGCGATGGCGGGCGAAGTTGCCACCAAATTGCTCGTCGCAAATTTCCATTTCAATTTCCCGT
>JBEEMY010000275.1:0-4109 GCA_041192415.1 Verrucomicrobiota bacterium
GCCGTGCATCACGCCGCTGAAGCGATGGCCGCTCGTGGCTTGCGCGTGCTGGGTTTGGCTCGACGCAACGTGGCAGCACATCACGCCAAGCTCGAACACGCGCACGTCACCGCAGGTTTCACCTTCCTCGGTTTGCAGGCGATGATTGATCCGCCGCGCCCCGCCGTCATCACCGCCGTGCGCCAATGCCAACTCGCGGGCATCGCGGTGAAGATGATCACCGGCGACCATCTTGTCACCGCCCGCGCCATCGCCGGACAAATTGGTTTGAAGGGGTGTGAAGGGAATGGGCAACTCGTCGCGCTGGCCGGGCGTGAACTCGAAAAGATTTCCGATGCAGAACTTCCCGACATCGCCGACCGCACGGCGGTGTTCGCCCGCGTTGCGCCCGAACAAAAACTTCGCCTCGTGAAAGCGTTGCAGGCGCGCGGCCATGTTGTCGCGATGACCGGCGACGGCGTGAACGATGCGCCCGCGCTCAAGCAAGCCGACATCGGCGTGGCGATGGGCATCAGCGGCACGGATGTCGCGAAAGGCGCAGCGGACATGATTTTGACGGACGACAATTTTGCGAGCATCGAGGCGGCGGTGGAAGAAGGTCGCGGCGTGTTTGATAACTTGACCAAGTTCATCGCTTGGACGTTGCCGACCAACATGGGCGAGGCGATGGTTCTGCTCGTGGCGATTCTGTTTGGAACAATTTTGCCCGCGCTGCCGGTGCAATTGCTCTGGGTTAACATGATGACGTCCGTGCTGCTTGGATTGACGCTCGTATTCGAACCAAAAGCCCGCGACCTCATGACCCGCCCGCCGCGCGATTCCAAGCGTCCGCTCATCACGTTGCCACTGATGATGCGCACGGGTTTGGTGGTGGCCGTTTTGTTGGCAGGCGCGTTCTGGTTGTTCTTTTGGGAATTGCGAACCGAGGGCGCGAGTGAAGCCGCCGCGCGCACCGCCGTCATCAACGTCATCGTGCTGGTTGAGATCGCGTATCTCTTCAGTTGTCGCTCGCTGAAACATTCCGTCTTCGTCATCGGCTGGTTCACGAACCGCTGGGTCATCGCCGGCTCGCTGGCGATGCTGGGCGCGCAACTCCTCTTCACCTACGCGCCCGTGATGAACCGGCTTTTCCACAGCGCGCCGATTGGCGCTGAATCTTGGCTGCGGATTCTTGGTGTGGCGATGGTGGCATTTGTTGCGGTGGAACTGGAGAAATGGATTCGCTACGGACGTCACCACGGCAAGCGCGCGATAGCAAAAATCCCAAATGAAACTTAAAAATCACATAGCAACGGAATCAACCCTCGCTTTCCCGTCCACGCAGGCGAGACTTTAACTGATTGAAAACTTCCACCCTCAACGCCCAACGCATCGGGCCGACGCTGACGCCGGATAGTTCGCGCGTGTTGATGCGTCCGTTTCGCCCCAGCACGGATGACATCTCGCGGCGCGTGGCCGCGCGGGTGATGGCGCTCGCGGATGAGCAAGTCACGGAGTTGTTGCAGCGCGTGCTCGCCGAATTTGCGCACCGGCATGGACGCGTGGAGGAAATTTTTCTGAAGCGTTTTGCGAACTTGCAGATTCATCTCGAACCCGGCGCGCAGCCGTCGCCGGAACGGCAGATGCTCATCGTGGCGCATTTCACGCACGAGTATTCCATCGAGTCCGCCGCGCTATTCAATCCCTCCATCGTGCCGCATCCCGATCAGTCGGGACTGGCGAAGGATGAGTTGCGTTTCATCATGAGCCTGCGCGCGACGGGCGAAGGTCACATTTCCTCCATCACCTTCCGCGAGGGAATCGTCACGTCGCAAAACCAAATTTCGCTCACGCCCGCCGTCCCGTTTGTGACCGAGCCGTCGCGCGCGTCGAATGTCGCCTATGCCAAGGGATTGTTCGCACACAAGCTGGAAGAAGCGGGCGTGAAAAATGATTTTTGCCGGCGCGTGTTGGACAAGTTGCATGACGATTTCACCTTGAAGGAACTGCACGCGGTGCTGCTGGCGTCGGGCCTGACGGATACTTCGGACGCCACGGCGAGTTGGGCGGCGCGCGGCATTTTGTTGCTGGCGGAATCCAATTACGAAGTGAACTTCGCAGCGGACACCGCCGTTTCACAGCGCGTCCTTTTTCCGTCCGCGCCGAGCCAGAGCAACGGCATCGAGGACGCGCGCTTCGTCCGTTTCCGCAAAGAGGACGGCAGCTTCATTTACTACGCGACCTACACCGCTTACGACGGGAAAGTAATCCTGCCGCAATTGCTGGAGACGCCCGACTTTTTGCATTTTGAATTCAGCACGCTCAACGGCCCGGCGGTGTCGAACAAAGGCATGGCGTTGTTCCCGCGCAAAATTAACGGCAAGTTCGTGATGCTCTCGCGTCAAGACGACGAGAACATTTTAATCATGTCCTCCGACAACATCCATTTCTGGGCCGAGCCGAAAGTGTTGTTGTCGCCCGCGCAGCCGTGGGAATTCATCAAGCTCGGCAACTGCGGTTCGCCGATTGAAACCGAAGTGGGCTGGCTGGTGTTGAGCCACGGCGTCGGGGCGATGCGAAAATATTGTCTCGGCGCGTTCTTGCTCGACCTGAACGATCCGACGCGTGTCATCGGGCGCTTGCGCGAGCCGCTGTTGTGCGCGAATGAGGCCGAGCGCGAAGGCTATGTGCCGAACGTGGTTTATTCCTGTGGCAGTTTGTTGCACGGACGCGAACTCATCATCCCCTACGCGATGAGCGATTCCGCCACGAGTTTTGCCCGCGTCTCACTCGATGAATTGCTGGCGGCGATGAAATAATTTTTCGACCGCTCACACTCCGAAACACTTCACCGGTAGGGTTACACCCCATAGTCGCGGGCAGTCAGGCTGGACTATTCTCGGGGCATGATTGCTAAAGGATTTATTCTCAAGACCTCCACGGCAGGGATCGTTTTTAGCGCGACACTTTTAGGAACCCAAACCGGCTGCGTCGGTTATGTGGATCGCGCGGACACGGGTCGTATGTATGCCGTTTCGCCGGTGGTGGAAACCACGTTCGTGATCGAGGACGACTACGTTTATTACCCGAGCTACCAGATTTATTACAGCAGCCGTCGGCATCAATACGCTTACCGCGATGGGCACAACTGGATTTCGCGGCCTGCGCCGCACGGCGTTTCGCTGAACCGGCTGCAAGCTTCGCCGTCGGTGCGGATGGAATTCCATGATTCGCCAGCGCAACACCATGAAGCGGTGACCCAGCAATATCCCAAAAACTGGTCGCCGCCGCGCGCGAATCCAGAGCGCAAAGAGAATCGCAAGAACGACGACCGCGACCAGCATAGTGAGAATCACGGACGCTAAGCCGTAACCAGCATTGAAAGAAGATTTATGTCACACAGCCTCAAACAACTTAACGGAAAAAAACTCGACGCCAGCGATGGTGAAATCGGCCAGGTGAAAGATTTTTATTTCGACGACCAAAGCTGGGCTGTGCGTTACGTCGTGGCCGAAACGGGAACGTGGCTGACGAGCCGGCAGGTGCTGCTTTCGCCCCGTGCGTTCGGCAGTCTGTTTCCGGACGGCCGGGATTTGATTGTCAATCTGACCCGCCAACAAATCGAGGACAGCCCGCCGATTGAATGGCACAAGCCGGTGTCGCGGCAGTATGAAGAAGAGTATCACCGCTATTACGGCTGGCCCAATTACTGGGAAGGCGACGGGTTGTTGGGCACCCTGAATAATTTTCCCATTCTGGAAGTGCCCGAAAAAAATCCATCGAATGTGGCGGCGGCGATTGCCAAAAAAGCAAAAAGTCCCGACGCGCATTTGCGCAGCACCCAAGCGGTGAAAGGTTATCACCTGCAAGCCACCGACGGCATCATCGGCCACGTCCACGATTTCATGATGGACGAGGAGAGCTGGGTCATTGGCGAACTGGTCATCAAAACTGGCAGCCGTTTTTCGGGTCACGAAGTTTTGATTCCTGTGAGCAAGGTCATCCGCATCAGCTACGAAGAATCCACCGTGTTCGTGAGCCTGACCAAGGAAGCCGTCGCGCAAAGCCCCGCGCAACAACTGGCGTTGGATGGTGTGTTCGCTTGAGTTGGCCAAAAAATTTCTCCACAT
>JBEEMY010000276.1:0-4103 GCA_041192415.1 Verrucomicrobiota bacterium
CATCCGTCGCCCGATGCGTTGCGCGCCATCCGCCAAAATATCTGGCGCAGCGTCGAGCACATCGCGCGCATCAGCGAGAAGACCGGACGCACGTTGCACCTCGGCCTCGAACCCGAACCGCTCTGCTTGCTGGAAAGCAGCGCGGAGACGATTCATTTCTTCGACCACCTGCGCGCCGAGCATCCGCACGATGAACGGCTCGACGCGCATCTCGGCGTGAACTACGACTGCTGCCACTTCGCCGTGGAGTTTGAGGAAGCGCACAACGCCCTGCCCGCGCTGGTGAATCACGGCATCAAGATCAGCAAAATCCATTTGAGTTCCGCGCTGAAAGTTTTGCCCACGGCGGAAGCGCGTGAGGAATTGAAAAAATTTTCCGACGAAGTTTATCTCCACCAAGTCGTCGCCCGCGATGAATCCGGCAACCGCACCATTTTCCGCGACCTGCCCGACGCGCTGGAGTTTGCCAATCGGCAATCGGCAATCGGCAATCGGCAATCCGAAGAATGGCGCATCCATTTCCACGTCCCGCTCCACGCCGCCGCAGCGCCGCCGTTTGAGAACACAAACGACCATCTGCTTGGCGTGCTGGACTTGCTGGCCGCGAACCCGCAACTCTGTTCGCACCTCGAGATGGAGACCTACACTTGGGAAGTGCTGCCGCCGGAATTGAAATCGCAAAGCGTCGTGGATCAACTCGCGCAGGAATACGACTGGACGCTGGCGCAATTACAAGCGCGCGGGCTGGCGTGAGTGGTGGAGTTTGTCGCGCTGCGACAAACTTTGCCCGCGCAGCGGGCACTTTGAGGTGTGAAAGATTTCGGCACACGAAAGATTCCGTCGCCTGACGCTGCGCTCGGCGACGGGCTGGCTCGCAGCGCGAGCCAGCCCACCATTATTATTTTCCACACGCGTTTTTGCCCTTGTGCCGGAGAATGGTTTTGCAAAGCTTCGCTCATGGCCGGAGCGATGACAAATAAGGTGCGCCAAATTGCGCCGCAACTTTTTAGCGTTCACAACTGTGACCGATTGTCTCCAAATAGAATTAGCCCGCATCGGCTCGGCTCAATACAATTTTAGGCCACATTCCACGATTATGAAGTTTGCACTGCTCATTTTGGTTCTTGGGTTGATTGGTTGTTCGCACGAATCTTGCCTCATTAAGCTTAGTCAGATAAGCAACGCAAAAGACTGTGGTTGGGCGCTAGAGCATGGCAAGACCACCAACGACACACCTACATGGGAAGATTTGCGTCCATACCTAAAAGCCCCCACACCCTTTAGCTGTCCAAACGGCGGCACATACACTATCGGGCGAGTTGGCGAGATGCCGACCTGCTCGATTACAAATGACACAGACGAGTATAGAGAGGTTTATTCAAAGGAGCATTAATATGTCCATGTGGCCTAATGTGAGAATAGGCCACATCCGTTAGCGCCACGTCCCACCAAACTTTCTTTTCACGCCCGCCGGTTTCTGCTTTCCTTCGCGGCCATGAATTCCGCCCCGCAACTTCGCACGCTGCTCGTCCTCGGACGCGTATCGAACTTGCCCACCGTCTGGTCGAACTGCCTCGCGGGTTGGTGGCTCGGTGGCGGCGGAAATTATTGGAAGCTGCCGTTCCTGTTCCTCGGCATCAGCCTGCTCTACACCGGCGGAATGTTTTTGAACGATGCCTTCGACGAGGAATTCGACCGCCAACGCCGTGCGGAACGTCCGATTCCTTCCGGGAAAATTTCCGCATCACTCGTCTGGCGCTTCGGCTTCGGCCAGCTTGCGCTGGGAATTTTGCTGCTGCTGGTCTGCGGAAAAATCGCCGCCGGTTGCGCCGCGCTGCTGGCGCTGACGATTTTGCTCTACGACTTCACGCACAAGTTTTTCAATGCGTCGCCGTGGCTGATGGGCGCGTGCCGCTTCTGGGTCTATGTCATCGCGGGCGCAACGGGCGCGGCGGGACTGCATGGCTTCCCGATTTTCGGCGGCGTGGCACTGGCCTTTTACGTCGTGGGCTTGAGCTACGTTGCGCGGCGGGAAAGTTTTCGCGGCAAAATCCCTCCGCTGCCGCTGGTGCTGCTGGTCGCGCCGGTGGTCATGGCCATGCTCCTGAACGCGGGGGATTTCCGGCGCGATGCGATTTTGATTTCCGCCGTGCTGCTGCTCTGGTTGGCGCGTTGTCTGCGGACAATTTTATTCGGCGGCGAAGCGAACGCCGGCTGGATGGTCACGAATCTCCTCGCCGGAATTTGTCTCGTGGACTGGCTGGCGGTCGCGCCGATTCTCCAGCACCTGACGAGCGCATTGGTTTTCCTCGCGCTGTTCGGTTTGACGAAGTGGTTTCAGAAATTTATTCCGGCAACGTGAGCTGGCGGCGCAGCAGTGCCGCCCTGCCACAAAATCTGGTAGGGCAGAGCTGCCGCTCTGCTCCATTCGCTCCAAAGCCGCACTTGAACAGTGACGCCCACCAAGATAAGCTAGCTATTCGCTATGAGCGCTGAAGCACCTGTAAAATTGACACACAACGAAGAAATCAAAGCCGCGATTCCTACGCTGGCCGGCACGCTAGCCGCCACGTTTAACAATCCGGCCAACGACCATTTCTCCGATGACGACAACCAGTTCCTGAAATTTCACGGCAGTTATCAACAGGACGACCGCGACCTGCGCAAGACCGGCAAGAAATACATCATGATGATTCGCGGGCGCATTCCCGGCGGCATCATGACGGCGAAGCAATATGGCGTGTTCGACACGCTCGCGACGCAATACGGCAACAACACGCTGCGCATCACCACGCGCCAGAGCATTCAGTTCCACGGCGTCGTGCTGGCCGGGTTGCAACCGCTCGTCAAAAAAATCAACGAGTGCCTGCTCTCCACGCTCGCGGCCTGCGGCGACGTGAACCGTAACGTGATGGCCTCGCCCACGCCGGCTTACACGAAGGCACGCGAACAGGTCATGGCCGACGCGCACAAGGTTGCGCTGGCGCTCGCGCCGGTGACCAAGGCGTATCACTCCATCTGGATTGACGGCGTGCAGCTCGACAACGAGGCGGCGGAAAATAAAAATTTCGTGGACCCGCTCTACGGCCAGACGTATCTGCCGCGTAAATTCAAAATCGCCTTCGCCATTCCGCCGGTGAATGACATGGATCTTTTCACGAACTGCCTCGGCTTCATCGCCGTGGTGGAGAATGACCAGCTCATCGGCTACAACCTGTGCGTGGGCGGCGGCATGGGTCGCAGCCACGGCAACAACGCGACGTATGCGCGCCTCGCGGATGTCATCGGATTTTTCACGCCGGACAAACTCGTGGACGTGGCGAAGGCTGTGCTCACGATTCATCGCGACTTTGGCGACCGCACCGACCGCAAACACGCGCGCTTGAAATACGTCGTGGCCGAACGCGGCGTTCCGTTCATGCAAGCCGAAGTGAATCAGCGCGCCGGCATCACGCTCGCGTCAAGCAAGGCGTATTCATTCACCACCACGAGCGACTTGCTCGGCTGGCGCAAGGCGGTTGATGGAAGCTGGTTTTGCGGCCTCTTCGTCAGCATGGGCCGCGTGAAAGACGTTGGCGGTTTCAAAATGAAAACCGGTTTGCGCCACGTCGCGGATTCATTTCCGAATGTAGAATTTCGCCTGACCGGAAATCAAAACCTCATTCTCGCCAACGTGACGGACGCGGACAAAGCCGCCATCAACACCTTGCTCGCCGCTTACGGCGTGAAGACGGAAAACCAGACGACGGTTTTGCACGCGGCTTCGATGGCGTGTCCGTCGCTGCCTACCTGCGGCCTCGGCCTCGCGGAATCCGAACGTGCGTTGCCCGGCATGGTAGAGCGCCTCGAAAAACTTTTGGCCGAAGTCGGCCTGCCCGGCGAAGAAATTATCATCCGCTCGACCGGCTGCCCGAACGGCTGCGCACGGCCATACATGGCAGAGATTGCGTTCGTCGGCAAAGCACCGGGACGCTACCAAGTCTGGCTCGGCGGCGATGTTTCCGGCACGCGCTTGAACAAAGTCTGGAAAGATGTCGTCAAGGAACCGGAATTGGAAACGGAATTCCGCCCGGTGTTCACGCGCTTCGCGAAGGAACGCAACG
>JBEEMY010000277.1:0-4098 GCA_041192415.1 Verrucomicrobiota bacterium
CCACTGGAACGCAAACGGAAATACACGGCAGGCGAAATCGAGAAACGCGTGGCGGCGGCATTGGACATGGTGGACTTGCCCGGCACACAAAAGAAAAAACCGGCGGAACTTTCCGGCGGCATGAGAAAGCGCGTTGGCCTGGCGCGGGCGATTGTTTACGAACCGCAGATCGTGTTATACGACGAGCCGACCACCGGCCTCGACCCGATTGTTTCCGACAGCATAGACCAGCTCATCATCCGCGTGCGCGACCAGTTCAAAGTCACCAGCGTCGTCGTCACGCACGATATGCGGAGCGCGCGGCGCGTGGGCAACCACGTGTTCCTGCTGCACGCCAAAAAGATTTACGCGCACGGCCCGCCGGAAGAAATGTTCACGTCCACCGACCCCATCGTGCGGCAATTCATTGACGGCGTGGCAGACCTGAAGGAAACTATTTTTTGACCATGGATAAATCACGCTTGGAAATCAAAGTCGGGCTATTTGTGCTCATCGGCATCGTGCTGCTCGGGGTGCTGGTGGTGCAGTTCAGCAAGGGCACGAGCGCGTTTCGCGGCACTTACGCGCTCAAGTTGCACGCGGTGAACGTTGGCGGGATCAAGCCGCGCGCCAGCGTGCTGCTCGCGGGCGTGCAGGTCGGCAGCGTGAAAGACATCCAACTCGCGCCCGATGGCAAAAGCGTGACCATGGTGCTCGACATATACAAAGACAACCCGATCTATCACGACGCGCGGTTCGTCATCGAGTCGGCAGGTTTTCTTGGTGACCAATATGTCTCGGTCATCCCCACGGAAAATACGCTGCCGGTTTTTGCCGATGGCGCGGATGTGGCCTGTCAGGAGCCATTCGATTTGCAAGAGGTCGCGCGCGGCGCGGCGGGTTTCATCAAGCGCATGGATGAGACGGCAAAAAAACTCGACGCGTCCGTGACGGATTTGCGTTCGCAAGTTTTGAACGCGCAGACGCTCTCCAGCTTCGGCATCGCGATGACGAACATGAAAGCCTTTACCGAGCAGGCGCTGGGCGCAATTGCGGACATCAACGCCATCGTGGCCACCAACGGCACGCAGGTCGGCGTGGCGGTGAGCAACCTCGTCCGTTTCTCCGGCAACCTCACGCAGTTGAGCCTTTCCGCGCAGGCCATCCTCGCGACGAACGCCGTGAACATCAATGACGCGACGAAGAACATTGATGATGTGACCATCACGATGAAAGCCATCGCCGCAGATTTGCAGGCGGGCAAAGGTCTCGCCGGCGCGGTGCTGCAAAATCAGGAACTCGCGACGAACGTGCAGGCTATCGCGGCGAATCTGGCCATCACCACCAGCAACTTGAACCGCGCGGGTCTCTGGGGCATTCTCTGGTCGCAAAAAACACCGGCGACGAATACTGTTTCCAAAACCTCCCGCAAATAAATGAAACCGCTCTGGGCCATCAGGATTTTATTTCTCGCGCTGTGCATCACCGGCGGCTACGCGATCAGTCAGGCGGAAAGCTTTGTCGCTCATTCTCACGCGGGGATTTTGGGCATGGTCGTCGGCTTCGGCTTCGGCGGGCTGCTGATTGCCGTGGACGAAATGCTCAAGAGTTTTTCGCTGCGCGCCTTTTCCGCCATCACCTTCGGCCTGCTCCTCGGTCTGGCCGTGGCGATGCTGGTGGATCACTCCGGCCTCTTTGAAAACGCCGACGGCCAACAACGTCAGCTCATCCGCATCGGGCTGTTCCTCGGCTTCGGTTACATCGGCATGGTGCTGGCCATGCGCAGCAACAAGGAAGATTTCTCGCTCATCATTCCCTACGTCCGTTTCTCGCCGCAGAACAAGCCGGACAATTTCATCCTGCTCGACACCAGCGTGATCATTGACGGACGCATCGCCGACCTGATTGAAACCAGAATGCTCGAAGGTCTCATCGTCGTCCCGCGCTTCGTGCTTTTGGAATTGCAACAGATTGCCGACTCCGCCGACGACATCAAGCGCGCGCGCGGACGACGCGGTTTTGAAATGTTGAACCGCCTCCAGCACAACACGAAGTTGGAAGTGCGCATTCACGACGGCGATTTTCCCGAAGAGAAAGGCGTGGATGCCAAGCTCGTCCGGCTCGCGCGCGTCCTGAATGCGAAATTGTTCACCAACGATTCCAACCTCGCCAAAGTCGCCGGGCTGCAAAGCGTCCAGTGCGTGAACCTCCACGAGGTCGCGCAGTTCATGAAGTCCGCCATGATTCCCGGCGAAGCCATTCACCTCAAGATCGTCCGCGAAGGCCGCGACAAAGGCCAGGGCGTCGGCTATCTGCCCGATGGCACGATGGTCATCGTCGGCAACGGCCAGCCGCACATCGGCCAGCAAGTTGAAGCGCAAGTCGTCAGCACCGTGCAAACCGGCGCGGGCGTGCTGGTGTTCGCCGAAGTGCGGAATGGAAACAGCCCTGCGGTCATTGCCAAATGAAACTCGTCACCCTCTTCAGCAGCTTCAGTCAGCCCGAAGCGCAGCTTGTGCGCGCGCGGTTGGAGGCGGCGGAATTTCATCCCTTCATCGCCAACGAAAACGCGCCCTGCACGCTCGGCGGATTTTCCAAGTCCACCTTGATCCGCGTGGAAATTCCCGAAGCCGAATTCGCCGACGCGAAAGAATTTTTAGACACGCCCGTCGAATGAAATTTGAACGTCACCTCGCGCAGTTGCAAAAACTTCTGCCCGGCGAAATTTTTCTCCAGCCCGCCACCCTCGCAAAATACTCCGGCGATAAATGGTTCGCCGTCCACCAGCCCGACGCCGTCGCCCTGCCCCGCTCCGCCAAGTCCGTCAGCAAAATTTTGCGGTTCGCGCAGGCGCACAAGATTCCCGTCACGCCGCGCGGCGCGGGTCACGGCTACGTCGGCGGCTGCGTGCCGATGCACGGCGGCATCGCGCTCTCAACGGAACGCATGGGCAAAATTTTGGAGATCAACGCCAAGGATTTTATCGCCGTCGTCCAGCCGGCGGTGAACACGGCGGAATTTCAGGCAGCGGTGGAGAAGCAAAAGCTGTTCTATCCGCCCGACCCCGCCAGCCGCGCGAACAATTCCCTCGGCGGCAACATCGCCACCAACGCGGGCGGCCCGCGCTGTTTAAAATACGGTGTCACCCGCGATTACGTCCTCGGCCTGCAAGTCGTGCTGACCAACGGCGACATCGTGAAACTCGGCGGGCGCACGCACAAAAACAAAACCGGCTTCGATCTGCACCGGCTGTTCGTCGGCTCGGAAGGTTTGCTCGGTGTCATCACCGAGGCCACGCTGAAATTGATTCCGCTCCCGCCGTTCCGCGCGAACCTCGCCGTGGGTTTTAATTCCATGAGTGCCGCCGTGCGCGCGTTACAAAGTATTTTTGCCGCTGGATTTTTGCCGTGCGCGGCGGAACTGGCGGATGAATTCACCCTAGCCGCCGCCGCCAAAAGGACAAAGAGTCCCCGACTCCTCGGCTGCAAGGCGCACCTCATCGTGGAACTGGACGGACAGGAAAATTCCGTGCGCGGGGAAATTGCCGCCGTGGAAAAAATCATCCGCCAGCAAAAGCCGCTGTTCGTCGAGCGCGGTTTGGGTGCTGAAGAATGTGAAAAAGTCTGGCAGTTGCGCCGGGAATTTTCCTACGCGCTCCGCGACACCGGGCTGACGAAGCTAAACGAAGACATTGTGGTTCCGCGCGGACGGCTGGAAGATTTATTTAAGTTCGCCGCGACGTTGCAGAAGCAGCACGGCTTGCAGCTCGCGTGCTTCGGCCACGCGGGTGATGGCAACATCCACACGAACGTGATGGTGGATTACAATCTGCCCGGCGCAAAAAAGCGTTCGGAGAAATGTCTGGATGATTTGTTCCGCTGGGTCATTGCCAACCAGGGCAGCATCACCGGCGAACACGGCATCGGCCTCGCCAAAAAACGCTGGTGGCCGCAGGCGGTCTCGAAGGAATCCAACGCGCTTCACCGCCGCATCAAACACGCGCTCGACCCGCGCAGCATCTTGAATCCGGGCAAGTTTGTGTAGCAGCCGACGTGAGTCGGCACTAAATGAACAACGGGAAATAATGAGCGGACTCACGTCCGCTGCTACGGTGATTAA
>JBEEMY010000278.1:0-4063 GCA_041192415.1 Verrucomicrobiota bacterium
AGGCTGATGCCGTCCACGGCGATGGAGCCTTTGAAAACAACGTAGCGCAGCACGTCGGCGGGCGCGGCGATTTCGAGGACGTGATCCGCGCCGGATTTTTCCCAGCGAATGATTTTGCCGACGCCATCCACATGGCCGGTGACGAAATGTCCGCCCAGCTCGCCATCAGCGCGGAGCGGACGCTCCAGATTCACGAGCGAACCGGGCTTGGCGAATTGCAAGTTGGTGCGCGTCCAGGATTCTTGCAGCACATCAAAGTGGAGGAGCGCCAGCTTGCCGCGTTTGGAAATTTTCACCACCGTCAGGCAGCAGCCGTTCACCGCCACGCTCGCACCCAGCTTCACGCCGCGCGCCAGCTTGCCCGCGCGCACCACGAGCGCGATGGATTTTTTTGTGGGCGTAATTTTCTCAACCACGCCCGCAGCTTCGACAATACCGGTGAACATGGGGAAATTTTAAGCGCGTTCCGCCGCGCCGTCGAGCCGCGTTTGGCGAGCCGGTGGCGGGCGTCCGCGTCATTCACTCGCCCACGACAAACACCGCTTGCACGGTGATGCTCTTTTCGCAGCCAGGTTTGAAGGCCTTCGCGCGCAGCACGGTTGACGTTTCAATCCGCAACGGTTTTTCGTAAAGCAAATCCGCCGCCGTCGGCGCGCTGCCGTCGAGCGTGTAGCGAATGTCGGTGCCGGGGGCAGCGCGCAATGCCACCTCCACCGGCTTCGGAAAATTTCCACCGCCCGGCAAAATTTCTGGCGGCGCGACGACTTCCGGGCCGGGCAAACTTTCAATCCATTCCCGCAACCGCGCGACCGCTGGTTCGTCGAGGACGTTGTGAGCGAGCGGCGGCATCTTGATGGCGCTGGTGGTATTGACGTGCAGGAAGAGGATGGAGCGCCACGGATCATGCGGCGCAATGGTGCGGGCGCGGTCAATGCCCTGATCAATCAGCACTTGGCCGGCGATGAGATTTTGCTGTGCGAGCGGCGTGTCGTAGCGCGCGTCGAAATACGCAACCGTGCCGCGCGGGCGATGGCAGTTGGCGCAGTTCGCGTCGAGATACGAGCGGGCGCGGTCGGTCAGGCTGCGGGCAGTGTCAGTGGCACGGGCGAGCGACGGGAGATTTTTAATTTCGGCTTCGTTCAGATTGGTGTCGAACAGGCCGAGGTGATTCCACGCGCGCAACTGATTGTCGGTGACGCTGGCGGGATAGGCAAAATCGCGGTTCAACTGCCGCGTTTTCACCCCGAGCACACCGCCTGCGAGCGGCGTGTGGCAGGTGAGGCAATCCGCCCGGCTCGGATAATACCACGCTTGCGTGCGCGTGCCGGTGGCGGTTTTGATGGCAATGTTTTCCGTCAGGTTCGTTGCGAGCAAGTCAGCGTCGCTGCCGTCCGCGCGCCATTTGTAAGTGACGCCATACACGCCGCCGTCCGCGTCACAGACGAGCAGCCGGGTTTCGAGACGGCGTTGCGACTGCGGATTTAATTCATTCGTCGCGAGGAAAAAAGTTTTCACGAAGACCGTGCCGCGCGGAAAAGTCCATTCGCCGGTCGCCGCGAAATGAATTTTTTCCTCACCCGGCAACGCCAGCCAACGCGCCTTGCTCGCGCCGTCGGACCAGAACGGAACGTTGAGGTCGTAAGGAATCAGCGCCGCGTCCGGCGTGAGTTGGGCCGGGTCGCGAAACGCGCCGGTCTGCGAAAGCAAACGCGGCAGCACGCCCTCGGCCCGCCCGGGCATTTGCAGGAACGGCTTGGCGGCTGGCCGCACCACCAAGCCGTGATTCGCAAAAGTTTTTTTGGTCGCGCACGCAAGCAGCGTGACCATGACCACGAACAACGGAACGGCCAGCCAAACACGGGGCTGCGAAATCAGTTTCATTTGCCCGGCACGTTTGGATTGACGCCCGTCTCAAAATTCCAGCGGACGGAGTTCGCGATCTTCGTCGTGAAGCGGCGCACGGTGCGCTGCAAATCGCCGACGGAGGTGTAGGTGGATTGCCCCATCGGAAAACCTTCGAGACAGACGTAATCAAACGCTTTTGGTTTAGCGCCGGGCGTCTTCGGCAAGTTGGTCAGAAAAACCAATCCAATACAGATCGCGTCCGGCTTCTTTTCCTCGACGAGATTCGTGGCGCGGGTTGCCGTCGCCGTGCCGGGAATGAGCCACGACTTATTCAATGGCTCACGCACAAGATTCGTGTAGCCGCTGTCCACCACGATGCCGTCTGGCAAGACCTTCAAAATTTTCCCGCAGATGAGCCGGCGATTTTCAATGCACACCGCGCGCACGGCCTCGACCTGTTCTGCGAGCGCAATGCCCTGATTGGTGGCGGTGGCGGCTGGCGCCAAAAAGTTTGAAACCGCCACCGCTTCGTTCGTGGACGCGGCGGGATTGGTTTGCGCCGTTGCGGAGCAGGCCGCAAAAACCAAGGTCAGCAGGACGGATTTCATAAAGTATTTGGCGCGGCGACAGTTTGACCAAGTGTGAAACGAAGATACGGACACCCATCAAACCAAGCCACTGCAAAATTGAGTGGGTTTCCCGGAGCGCGGACAGCCATGTCCGCGCTCCGTTCCAATTTTTCGCGCGTGCAGTTTTGTTTTTCCAAATTATGCTTCCGTCATGATTGAGCCGCTGGAATTGGTCGGCCTGAATGAAGTGCGTTGGCGCGGGCGCACGCTCGTCCAATTTTCCGGCTGCGATTATTTCCGCCTCGCGCGCGATCCGCGCCTGGCCGCCGCCGCCAAAAAATCCCTCGCGGAAACCGGCCTGAACGTCTCCGCCTCGCGCCTGACCACGGGCGACCGTGTGATTTACCACCAGCTTGAAACCGCGCTGGCAACATTTTTCCGAGCCGAGGCCGCGCTGGTTTTGTCCGATGGCTACCTCGCGCCGCTGGCAGTGGCGCAGGCGTGCGCGGGCGAATTCAGCCACGCGTTTGTGGATGAGCTGGCGCACGGCGCTTTGTTGGACGCGGCAAAAATGCTGGGCTGCCCGGTTAAAAAATTTCCACACCGCGATGCCGCCGCACTGAAAAAGCTGTGTGCGCTCGGCAGGAAAAATTTCCGGCCAATCATCCTGACCGATGGAATGTTTTCTGCCGATGGCGCGGTGGCGCCGCTGCGGGCGTATCTGAAAATTCTGCCGCGTAGCGGAATGATTCTCGTGGACGATGCCCACGGCGTCGGCGTGCTGGGTGCGCACGGGCGCGGCACGCTGGAGTTCGAAAATGTCAGCCGCGAGCGCGTGATCCAGTGCGGCACATTGAGCAAGGCATTCGGCGCATTCGGCGGCGTGGTGCTGGGCGCGCGCGCGCTGCGGGAAAAAATTCTGGCACGCAGCCGGTCGTTTGGCGGCGCAACGCCATTGCCGCCGCCGCTGGCGGGCGCGGCACTGGTAGCGCTGAAAATCTTGGCCGCAGACAAATCGCGCCGCAGAAAATTATCCGCCAACGCCGCGTGGCTGCGGCGGCAATTAAACAAGGCGGGCTGGAACATCCCAGAAACGCCCGGCCCAATTGTGCGGCTGCCGGTTTTGAAAGCGGCGGAAGAACTGCGGCTGAAAAAGCGGCTGCTGGCGGCGGGGATTTATCCGCCGTTCCTAAAATACGGCGCGGCCACGCACGGCACGTTCCGGTTTGTGATCTCAAGTGAACACAGCCGCGTGCAGTTGCAGAAACTTGCTGTTGTGTTGGGAGATTTTATTTCAACTTCACGCTGAAATTACCCGCCTTGGAAATCTTCCCGAAGTCGCCTTCGTAAAACAGTTCCCGAAACTCCGTCGTGTCCAGCAGATGTTTTTTGGCATCGCGGCGCAGCAGATGTTTCAGCTCGTCGAGGTTTCGCGACCAGCGGAAGCCGTTGAAGAATTCTACGCCGTCGAATTGCGTTTTGTAGAGCGCGCGTTCCGAGTAGCAGGTGCCGAGGTAAAGGTGCGTGAACTTCTGCTCCTGAAAATAATTCACCGCCGTGGTCATCAGAAACAAGCCGAGGCTGCGGTTGGGATGGTTCAGGTCGTAAAATGAAAAGCGATAGAACGCCACGCGCGGCGCGGCGAGATA
>JBEEMY010000279.1:0-5504 GCA_041192415.1 Verrucomicrobiota bacterium
GACCGACAGCGTGCGCGACTCGGATGAGGCACGCATGGATTTTAGTTTCAACAGCCATTTGCCGTTATTGTCAGCCACCGTCGTGCGCGTTTGTCCGGCGAAGCTCACGGAAATTTTTGCGCCCGGCGCGCTCCAGCCCCAGATCGGCACGGCCACGCCGCGTTGCAGCACCGCGTGATCGCAGAACAGCGGATGCAGGAAGGGATGTTCCTCAACAGCTTCAGCGCCGACAGCGGACAAGACAACTGCCGTGAACCAAATTACTACTGACAGGAATGGTAAAATTTTTTTCATAAATTAAATTTGCGGGGCAACCTCGTTCAAAGAAATCAACGCCTTCAAAGTGTGCCAGAGGCTAACGCAACCCGCAGCCGCAATCATGTGGCATGAATAGGCCACAAACCATCGCCAACACAGCCAACAAAGTGAAACCGCAGCTCAACCCAGTGCGGTTGCGGTCAGTGTCCGCATAAAAAAAGCCCGCTCGATTGAGCGGGCTTTTTGTTTGATGACGGTTGCAATCAGGTGCCGATGGTGTTGGCGTTGCCAGCGCCACTGGGAGCTGGCGGCGGGGTCACGGGTTTGGGCGTAGCTCCGTGATTTTTTTCCCGGTCACCATCGCCGTGCGGCGCAGGCGTGGCGGGTGGATTGCCGGTGATGATGAGACTGCCATCGCTGCGCTTTTGCACATCAGTGCTGTCAGAATTGGCGGTGCCAGTGTTGAACGTGCCGCCAGCCACCGCCGCCGTGAGGCTAGCAAATGAAGCGAGCGTGAGGACTGCGAGAATTTTTTTCATTTTCATAACAAGTTTTTAATGGAGGTTGAATTGAACCGTTGCAATGACTTGTTTAGCAGTCGCCATACCAACCGATTTGGCCGCACGCGCCGCCAAAAATCGTCCATGAACGTGACAAAAACTGTCCCCATTTCACGCGTCAATTATTTATGTCAGGCGAAGCCGGACAAAAATCTCGCCACGGCAAAAATGTGCAGCTTAACTGTTCGCGCATGAAACCATTCATCGGACTGCTATTTTTAGCCTTGGCGGTTGCCAGCCACGCGCAATCGCACTTCACCCCGGCGGAGTTGGCGGGGCAAACCTTCACCCACGACCCATCATCCATCGTGAAAGACGGCACGAACTTTTTTATGTTCGGCACCGGGCCGGGCATCCGCACCAAGTCATCGCCAGATTTGCTGCACTGGGAAAATGGCCGGCCCGTTTTCCGCGACGTGCCCGCGTGGGCGGATGACTTTGTTCCCGACTACGACGGCTCCGTCTGGGCGCCGGACGTGGTGCGGGTGCGCGGGAAATTTTTCCTCTACTACTCCTGCTCCAAGTTTGGCAAACCCACTTCCGCTATCGGCCTCGCCACCAGTCCCACGCTGAATTTTTCCGCGACGAATTATTTCTGGCACGACGCTGGAGCTGTAATTGCCTCCACCAACGGCAGCCCGTTCAACACCATTGACCCCAGCGCCTTTTTGGATCGCGACGGAAAACTATGGCTCGCGTTTGGCTCCTACTGGAAAGGAATTTTCCTGATGGAACTCAACCCGCAGACCGGCAAGCGCGCGAACACGAATCTGCCACCGCAGCACCTCGCCTGGAATCAGTCCATCGAAGCCGCGTGCCTGACCCGGCATGAGAATTTTTATTATCTCTTCGTGAACTGGGGGCAGTGTTGCAAAGGCACGAACAGCACCTACGAAGTCCGCGTGGGCCGCGCCGAAAAAATCATCGGCCCGTATCGCGACCGCGATGGCAATGACCTCGCCACCGGCGGCGGCTCACCCTTCCTTGAAACCACCGGCAAATTTGTTGGCCCCGGCCACATCGGCATCGTGGACGACGGCGGCACGAACGGCGGCACGAACGGCCTGACGCAATTCAGCTATCACTACTACGATGCCACCGCGCGCGGACGTTCGCGGTTGGCGATTGGAAAAATGGACTGGTCGAGCGGCTGGCCCGTGGCAGTGCAGTAGATTAACGCGGCAAGCTCAAGGCATGGTGGCCAGAGTCGCGCTGCGACTCTATTTGGCCGCAGCACGGACACTGGGGACGAGGCAAATTTTGGTGCACGAAAGATTCCGTCGCCTGACGCTACGCTCGGCGACGGGATTGGTCGCAGCGCGACCAATCCCACCACCAAAAATCACTTCGCCTGCGGCTGCGGCGGAATTCCCTTTTGCGCGAACGGCAATTCTTCATCCGCATGAACGCGGTTGCCCGCCGGGTCAACGATGGTGGCGGTGATGAAGACGAGGATGTCATTTCCACCCGCATGATTTTTCCTTCTGTCATCGCGAATCAAATTGGCGACCGCTGCTTCACGCTGGGAATCTGGCGCGGCAAATTTCACCTGCTCTGGATTGCGGAGCGCCAAAACCGCCGTCTGTCCATCATACAAAACGACGTGCGCCGACTTGCGATACACTTGCACCGCCGGCCAGACCGAAGGCAAATTGATTGTCTCACCAGCGGAGTTCGTGGCGATGACTGGCACAGTGTTGGAAGGAATTGTCGCGTAGCCAAAAAACTCTGCACTGGAGGCTGTCATCTCCAAATCCAGCTTGTCGCCATCCGCCAATACCGCTGGCACGACATCAAACACCTGACCGGTTTCAAGCGGCATCACGCCTGGCAGGATCGCGGTGGTGCGCTCTAATTTCCCGTTGAAGTTTGTAACGGCTTCTACCAGTGAAAAATTGGTAACCAGTGAAATCACCTGCGTCTGTCGTATCTGGCATTGCCGTCCGCTCGTCGTTACCACTTCCGGCTCGCCCAAAGTTTCAAAGCCGGAACTATTTTTCAATGCCTGAAGCACAACACGGAAATTGGGGTCGGTTAAAATGCCCGTGAGTTGCGCCGTAGCAGGAGTGGAATTTTTTAGTAGAGTCTGTGTGCTGGAAACCGAGTTGCCGGGAAAAACGCCGAGTGGATTAGCCGCTGAAACCGGCACGTTTGACGGAGTAGAACTGCCGGCTTTGACATTGGTCGCATTGAGTTGTCCCAGATACCAATCAAAGCCTGATGCTCCGCCTTTACCCTTCGGCACTTCGATGAATCGCGCCTTGATATGGACTTGCGGCGGTGTGTAGTTGAAGGCTTGAATGGCCTGCTCAATCACCTCCAAATCTCCCGCCGTCGCCCGCACAAACAACATTCCGTTCTGGTCGTTGTAAAAAACCGACTTGCCCACCGGCGATTCCAAATCCACACCAAGGCTGGTAAATAATTTCTTCACGGCCGCACCGACCACGGCGGGCGAATTGGTCAAGTCACTTATGTCCGCCCCGGTTTTTCGCAGGCTGGCACGGAACGTCCGCTCGTCCATTTTGAACGTCCGCGTAAAAAAAAGATTCGTCGGATAGCCGTGATCCGGCTTGGTTTCTGCCAGCCGCTTGCTGAAGCCGGCCATGCTCGCCTCAATTTCTGCGGGCGAAGTCCCGTTGAGCTTTAGCAACGCACGATTAACCAACGCCAGTTGCCCGAGCGAACCGCGCACCAGCAGGATGCCACCATCCGAGTAATAAAAAACCGTCGGCGGAATTTTCACCCCGGCGTCAAGCAACGCCCGCCGCAATGCGTCTTCGCGCACCGTGCCATCCAGCTTGAAGGTCATCACCCGCGAACCGTCGCTCGCACTTTGCTCGGCCAAGACCTTGGCCGTGTCGGTTCCAATAATCTTTCCAACCACGACTGCCTTCTGCTGGTTTGAACGCGCCGGGGGTTTGTTCGTGAGAATTTCCACCCCAATCACCGCAACAAATTTAGTTTTAACCAAACCGTCGGGATTGTCAGCGCACGCCACGATGCCGCCATGATTCTCCGCCGTGACCCGACCATTGACGGTGTGCTTCGCTTTGCCAATCAAATTGGTTCCATCCTTTGCAAGGTCGCCCAAGATGTTCAAACCAAAGGCCAACTCAACCACTTGATTGCCGACCAAGGGCAGACAGTCGAACTCCACGCCGTTGGTGGAGTAGCCAACAACAGTGTAGCCATTGAAGAATTTTGCAGGCTTGCCATGACTGGTCTGAATGTGAAGCGCCGTGAGATGATCAGCCCCAACAGTTCCGACAAAAGATTGTCCGCCTGGAACATTTACTGAGTCCATTTGCTTGACCACCTTTTCAAACTCGGTGGCGCGCATCTGATAAATCTGCGCTGTGATTAAAACCATCGGACGATTCGTTTTTGAAGCAACACCCAGCGGTTGCGCGGTTGTGGCAACGACGTTCTCAACCAAATTTTGCGCCCGCATTTGCGCGTGTCGTCCATTGGTCGTCACCACTTCTGGTTCGCCCAACGATTCATTCGTGCTGACATTCGTATTCAAGTCGGCAGGCGCAAGTTGTTTTTCCACCGGAGCCGGCCCTTCGCCCATCGGCACGGCGACGGCGGTGAAGGCTAAAATTCCCAGCAACGAAACCAGCGTCAGCCCCGCGTGACGCGGCGCGCGGAAATCCACCAGCCGCTCGATGCGTTGCCGCAACGCGTGGCGCGATTCCATGATGCCCACCAGCCCGAGGCTCGCGAGCGGACGGTGCAGCGCCAGCTTCGCCACTTCCAACAACGTCGGCGCGTAATGGTCAGCGTCGTCACGCAGCGCGAGCATCACGGCATCGTCCACCGCCTCCTCGCGCACGCGGCGGATGCGCGCGTTCGCCACCCACAGCAGCGGATGCCACCAGTAAAAAATCTGGAGCAACGCCTGCAAAAAATTCACCCACACATCGCGACGTCGCAGATGAATCAATTCATGCAACAGCACCGCGCGCAATTGTCCGGCGGAAAGTTTTTCCGCGAGCGCACGCGGCAGCAAAATCACCGGGCGCAATAATCCGCACACCGCGGGAGACATCCGCCCTTCGACAATTTTCAAACGCACGGTTGGAACGCCCGTCTCCGGCACTCCAACAAGCCGCAGCGCGTCATCAAGAGCTTCGGAAAATTGTTCCGTCGCCGTGGCTCGGCGAACCATCCGCGCCACCTGCCACCAGCGCAACGCCAGCCACAGCAGCAAACCCACACTCACAGTCATGGAACCGGCCAACGCCCAGCCCGCCAATTCCAATCGCGGCAGCGGCGGCGCAGGCATGGCAACGGTTGGTGGCGCAATGTAAGGCTGCATCGGCGCGTCATCGTAAGTGATGGTGTAGTGCGGCGCAGGTTTAGCCACGGCGGGCGACGGCGTATGGTGCAGCCACCACGCCGGGCTCGTCGGCAGCGCCAGCGTCGGCGGCACGCACAGTTTCACGAGCACGACCAGCCAGAGCGCGTAGCGGATGGAGGCCCGCAGCTTGCGCCGGAACAATAAATCAAACGTGAACAAGCCCGCGATGAGCAGGCTGGATTGCCACAGCATCGGCCACGCAAAGCTCAAAAAGTTTTCGCCCCACTGGTTCAAATTTTCGATGAAGGAATTCATATCACGCCTTTGGAGATTTGATTATTTTTTCGCTGACTTTCTCTTCGCCTTGATGAGCGATTCCA
>JBEEMY010000280.1:0-4048 GCA_041192415.1 Verrucomicrobiota bacterium
CATCGCTGACTTATGAATGAAAACAATCCCGTCCCGCCGATTATTCCGCCGGGCGATGCCGCACAGAAACTGAACGAAAAATTTTCCACGCTACCGCCCACGCCGCCGTTCACATCCGGCGAGCGTCCGCTCGGCGATGATCCCGCCGAGCGCGTGCCGTTGCCGAATGCGTTCGCCGCCATCGAGGCGTTGTTGCGCCAGCCACGACGACTGCTGTTTCAACTGCGCCAGCCGGGTGCGGGCAAGTTGATTGGCGGGATGTTATTCGTCGCGCTGTTTTGCGCGGTGGTTTATGGCGTTGTGGCCGGGACATTTTCCGGCGGCACGCAACTCTGGGCCGCGCCGGTGAAAATTGCGCTGGGACTTTTTATCTCCGCCGCCATCTGTCTGCCGAGCCTCTACATCTTCACCTGCTTGAGCGGTTCGCAGGCGCGGCTCGCAGAAGTCTGCGGCCTGCTCGCGGGCTTGCTGATGCTGATGACTATCCTGCTCGTCGGCTTCGCGCCGGTGGCGTGGATTTTTTCGCAGTCCACGGAATCGCTCGCGTGGATGGGTTTTCTGCACCTGTTGTTCTGGTTCATCGCCACGCTGTTCGGTGTGCGGTTCATGAAGAACGGATTTTCCCACGCGAATGCCAAATCGCAGGCGGGCGTGAATGTCTGGATTATCATCTTCCTGCTCGTCGCGCTGCAAATGACAACGGCGCTGCGTCCCATCATCGGCAAGTCTGACACGTTTTTCCCGACGGAGAAAAAGTTTTTCCTCGGTCACTGGTTCGACACGTTGGAGCAGTCGGGGAAGCACTCGCGGGGCACAACGGCGGATTGAGTGGTGGACAGAGTCGCGCTGCGACTCTGTTTGCCTGCGAAGCAGGCACTTTGAGGCGCGGATTCTTTTGCGCGCAAAAAACTCACCGGTCTCCGACCCGGCCAGTTGGATGACGGGACTTGCCGGGTCGGAGGCCGGCGTTCCAAAAATTCTGGCTAGACAAATCTCGCCGCCGCCCGCGTCATTATCCGAATGCCCGGCGCTGCTGAACTGGAACGGCTTTATGATGAACACGCTCAAGCGCTGTTCGCCTTTCTGCTGAACCTCACGCGTGACGAGATGGACGCGCGCGATTTGCTCCAGGAAATGTTCGTCAAAATCGCCCGCGACGAGCATCTGCTGCGGGGCGTGCGCGAGGAACGCGCTTTTCTTATCCGGCTGGCGCACAACGCGGCGATTGATCTGATGCGTCGGCGCGGCACGCGGGAACGCACGAAGGAAAATTTTGCGGAAATCATTTCGCCGTTCGCCGCGTCGGTTGATCCCGATGAAGCAACCTTCCGGCAGGAACTTTCCGCCGCGCTTGCCGAGCTGCCGCCGGAGCAGCGCGCGGTGACGCATCTGAAACTCTGGGGCGGGCTGACGTTTGAGGAGATCGCCGCCGCGCTGGAGATTCCGCCGAACACCGCCGCCAGCCGTTACCGCTATGCGTTAGACAAATTGCGCGACCGGCTGCGTCCTATCTACGAGGAAATCAAATGAAGCCAGACGAATTTGAACAAAAGCTTTCACGCCAGCCGCTGCGGCAAGTGCCGTCAGAGTGGCGCGGGGAAATTCTTGCGGTGTGTCGAGGGTCGAAGGCCGAGGGTCGAGCGCGGGAACCCTTCCAGCCCTCGACCCTCGTCGCTCGCCTCTCAACTATTTTCTGGCCGCATCCAAAAGCGTGGGCGGGGCTGGCGGGGATTTGGATTTGCATTGGTGTGCTGAATTTTTCCACGGGCGAGGTATCGCCACGAGTTGCGGCAAAATCGTCATCGCCATCGCCGGAGGTGGTCGTGGAATTAAAAAAACAGCAGCGGATGTTTGCGGAGCTGGTCGGCAGCTACGAACCGGCGGACGCCGACCGGCCAAGGATTTTCTCACCGAGGCCGCGCAGCGAGCGGGTAGAAATTTTGACGACTTAAAAATCTATGGATGAAAAACCAAAAAGCATTTGGAAGAAAACGATTCGCCTGCCGCAGTTGTTGCTGGTCTGGCTGGGACTGATGGTGGTGGCAATTGTCATCTTCGTGGCAATCATGCTCGTCATTAACACGCCCTTTGAAATTTACTGGCTGGCAATTATTGGCGCGGCGAGCGCCACAGTTTTGCTGGCGGGCTGGATTTTTGTGCGCTGGTTGTGTTGCTGGCGCAATTTGAAACGCTCGCTGTTTGCGCTGGCGTGCTGCGCCACATTGGTTGCGCTGTTTTACGCGGAGGAAAACTGGCGGGGCAAACGAGCTTGGGAAAATTACAAACGCGAGTGGGCGGCCAAGGGCGAGAAATTTAATTTGTCCGATTTCGTTCCGCCGCCCGTGTCCGATGATCAAAATTTTGCATTGACGCCGATTGTTTTCACCAGCTACGGCCAACTGCTGACGCGTGACGGCAAAATGATCCCCCCGGAGCAGCGCGACACAAATTTTGTCAACCGGCTGTCAATGGAAATCACGGACTACGGCTACGGAAAAAATGAGCCGACCAATCACGGCGATTGGGCGATGGGCAAAACGAGTGATTTGAAAGGCTGGCAAAATTATTATCGCGCGCTCGCCGCAACGACGAACGAATTTCCCATCGCGACGCAGCCGCAGACTCCGGCGCAAGATGTCCTGCTGGCGTTGAGTAAATACGATCCGGCGGTTGAAGAATTGCGAAATGCCAGCCAGCTCTCTTATTCGCGGTTTCCGCTGGAATATGACAAAGAAAATCCAGCGGCAATTTTGCTTCCGCATCTGGCGGCGTTGAAAAGAACTTCGCAAATGTTGCAATTACGCGCAGCGGCCGAGTTGCAAAACGGCCAGACGGAAAAATCGTTCGATGACATAATGCTGTCATTGCGCCTGGCGGATTCCGTCCGCACGGAGCCGATCATCATCACACATCTCGTTCGCATCGCCATTTTGGAAATCACGCTTCAACCGATTTATGAAGGGCTGGCGGAACACCGATGGTCAGACACGCAGCTTGCCGCGCTTGGGGTGGAACTGGCGAAGCTGAATTTCCCGGAGGATTATGAATTTTCCGTCCGGAGCGAACGGGCATTCGACGGCAAGATCATTGATTATCTGGAGCAAAAGCGGAGCCGCTACCGGCAGTTTTTTGGAATGGTTTCCAATGACGGCGAAATTCAGGGCGTGACGCAAGATTTTTTTGGGACGGTCGGCATCTATTTGATGCCCAAAGGCTGGTTTGAGCAAAACAAAATCGTGCTCGCCCGGTTGCAGCAAAGGAACTTGGGGATAGTGGATGCGGCGAATCAGACGGCCTCGCCGAAATTGACGCAACAAGTCGAAACCGCCTTTGGATCCGCGCTGCGGCCGGTGCCGTTTAATTGTTTTGCGCGGCTGCTCCTGCCCTCGCTGGGCAGTTACGCAAAACGAATCGCGCGTGGACAGACGGCGGTGAATCTGGCGCGCGTGGCGATTGCGCTGGAGCGTCATCGGCTGGCACGCGGGGAATTTCCCGAATCATTGGACGCGCTCGCGCCGCAGTTTCTGGAAAAAATTCCGCACGATGTCATCGGCGGGCAGCCGTTGAAATACCGGCGCACGGGCGATGGACAATTTGTTTTATATTCCATCGGCTGGAATGAAAAAGATGACGGTGGTGTGGTAGTCTTCAAAAAAAATTCTTCGGCGGCGGTGGATTCCAGCCAGGGCGACTGGGTCTGGCGGTATCCGCAGAAATAATTTTCAAGGCGTGACGCGAATTGCGTGAATTAGCGCTGAATGAATTCAGCCGTTTTTAATTCGCGTTAATTCGCGGAATTCGCGTCAAATTTCTTTCGGGATTTAATTGGGGCCGAGCGGCAGCTCGACCCTACCGGTTTTATCTGTGTCCATCCGTGTGCATCCGTGGTTTAATGTTCGCATGAATATTACGAACTTGAACCCGGACGAGGACATTGGCGCGAGTGCGTGGCTGGTGGAGATGGAGGAACATCGCATTCTGCTGGATGCCGGGATGCACCCGAAACGCGAGGGGCGCGATGCGTTGCCGCGCTTCGGCAAGGTCGCGG
>JBEEMY010000281.1:0-4047 GCA_041192415.1 Verrucomicrobiota bacterium
CAAGGGCAATTACGATAGCAAGGACTGGGACTTCATTGACCTCGGCAACGGCGGCGGCATCATTGCCGAATCCAGCGCGGCCTACCGGAAAGTCACCAATGCGCTCGACCTGGCCAACGCCATTGACACCGCCAGCATCAAGGTGATCGAGATTACGACCAACCTCGATCTTGGCTATCTGGAAATCGGCGCGGCGGCGCAGGCGGTCGGGCCGTTCCGCAATCACGCCATCCCCTCGCTGCATCCGCGCCTGATCCAGACCGGCGTCAGCCTGCTGGACATCCAGAGCCGGGATGGACTGACGATTTTCTCGACCAACGGCGCGACCATCAAGCATTGCTGTTTCAACATCAAGAACGCGCGGAACATCATCGTGCGGAATCTCAAGTTCGACGAGATGTGGGAATGGGACGAGGCCACCAAGGGCAATTACGATAGCAAGGACTGGGACTTCATTGACCTCGGCAACGGCGGCGGCACGGGCACGACCACGAACATCTGGATTGATCATTGCACCTTCACCAAAACCTACGACGGCATCGTGGACATTAAGGGCGGCGCGAATCACGTCACCCTTTCTTGGAACAAATACGTCGGCGATGATGGCGCATCGAACACGAACAGTTTTGTCTGGCAACAGATCAACACGCTGGAATCGAACAAGACCGCCTATGCCATGTATAATTCGTTGCGCACGGCGAGCGGGTTCACGCCGGCGGAAATTGTCAGCATCATCCAAGGCCAGGACAAAACCCATTTGGCCGGCGCGAATGACGGCGTGGCGAACGCCGGCAACGCCGCCGAAAACGCGCTGATCTCAATCACCTTTCACCATCAGTGGTTTCAGAACTGCTGGGATCGTTGCGTGCCGCGCCTGCGTGCCGGCAATGTTCATGATTTCAATATTTACGCGGACGACTCGCTCGCGTTGGACGCCAAGCGCCTGCGCGACGCACATGGCGTGAACAGTTCCTACAGTTTTAATCCGGTTCTGAATGGCAGCATCGCCACCGAGAGCGGAGCCATCTTGGTGGAAAATTCCATCTACCAAGATTGCCTCACGCCGCTGCGCAACAACCAGACCGACGTGAGTAACGCGGCTTACACGGGCAAGATCATGGCGTTGAATTCCATCTATTCCTTCCGCACCACCGGCGGCACGACCAACACCTACACCGGCAGCAGCACCAACGCGCCCGGCGACACTTACTTCGGCCCGGTGCAGGCACCAGTGATTGCGTTCTCATGGAATCTGCCCGGCAACGTGTTGCCCTATTCCTACACCATGACTGATCCGAACCAACTCAAATCCGTTTTGACCAACGCCACTACTGGCTGCGGCGCGGGGGTGCTGACCTGGGCCAAGACCAACTGGATGAAGACCGCTTATTGATAAATTATCGAATCAAATTTTTTGCTTAAAAAACTGCCATGAAAAAAATACCGCTGCTCATCCTTGCCGCCTTGATCTTCACCTCATCCAGTCACGCCGAGGCGCCCGAGTGGAAGCAAGTGCCGGAAATCCTGGCGCGCATCGTGCCGCCGAAGTTTCCTGCGCGCGACTTTGATATCACCAAGTTTGGCGCGGTCGGCGACGGCAAAAAAGATTGCACGACGGACATCGCCCGCGCCATTGCTGCTGCGGCGCAGAAGGGCGGGGGACGCGTGGTGATTCCGGCGGGAGAATTTTTGACCGGGCCAATTCATTTGCAGAGCAACGTGGAATTGCATCTGGCGGCGACGAATTCCGTTTTGAAATTCAGCACCGATCCCAAAAAATATCTGCCCGTCGTGGCGACGCGGTTCGAGGGCATGGAGTGCTACAACTATTCGCCGCTGATTTACGCCTACGGCCAGCACAATGTCGCAATCACCGGCCTTGGCACGCTCGACGGACAGGCGGATGAGTCCAACTGGCTCGCGTGGAAGGGTGGCAAAACCGCCGGTGCGGGCACTCAAAAGGCGGCGCGGGCGCGGCTGGACAAGATGAACAACGACGGCGTTCCTGTGAGTCAGCGTGTTTTTGGCGAAGGCGATTTCCTGCGCCCGCCGTTCGTAGAATTTAATTTGTGCCGGAATGTTTTGATCGAAGGCGTGAAAGTGCGCCGCTCACCGATGTGGGAACTGCATCCGCTGCTTTGCACAAATGTCACGGTGCGCGGCGTGGACATCAATTCGCACGGCGCGAACAACGACGGCTGCGACCCGGAAAGCTGCACCGACGTGCTGATTGAAAAATGTATTTTCGACACGGGCGACGACTGCATCGCCATCAAGTCCGGGCGCAACGTCGACGGTCGCCGCGTGGGTGTGCCGTCGCAGAACATTATTATCCGCGATTGCGTGATGCGTGATGGTCACGGCGGCACGACCATCGGCAGCGAAATTTCCGGCAGCGTCAGCAACGTGTTCGTGGAGAACTGCGAGATGGACAGCCCGGAATTGACCTGTGCGCTGCGCCTCAAATCCAACGCCATGCGCGGCGGCGTGCTACAAAATATTTTCATGCGCAACATCAACGTCGGGCTGGTGAAGGACTCGGTGTTGCAGATTGATTTTCTTTACGAGGAAGGCGCGAAGGGCGAGCAGAAGCCCGTCGCCAGAAACGTGGTGATGGAAAACATCAAAGTGGCGCAGACACCGCGCGTGCTGAACGTGCGTGGCTTTCCCGCCGCGAGCATCAGCGACGTGCGGATTTACAATTCCAGTTTCAAGCAGGTCAAGAAGCCCGACCAGATCATCGAGGCCGACGTGAAGCTGGTGGACTGCGTGCTGGAACCGGCGAAGTAAGTTATATTCCAAAGACGTGATGAAAGTTTTTGTCCTCAGACTGCTGCTGGTCGCCGCCACATTTTTTGGTGGGCTGAAGCATGGCTTGGCCGATGTCGTGCCGTGGACAATCGCCATCAACACGAACAACATCCTCACCGTCACCAATTCTCCCTACAACGCCGTGGGTGACGGCGTGGCGACCAACACCACCGCGATTCAAAACGCCATCAATGCCGCCACGCTCGGCGGCAACACCAACGGACTTTGGGGCGGCGTCGTGCGGATTCCGGCGGGCATTTTTTTGAGCGGGCCAATCACGTTGAAGAACAACGTCAACTTGCAGGTGGATGCGGGCGGTATTTTGCGGATGCTGCCGTTCGGCGCGTATCCCGTGACGTGGTTCACGAACAACGTCACGAATATTTATTTCGTGAACGGCGGTGACTTCATCTCCGGCTCCAGCCTGACGAATATCGCCATCAGCGGGCCGGGAGCGATTGACGGTCAGGGCTTACCGTGGTGGCCGTGGGCAAACACCAACAACGCCGACCGTCCCGTGATGATCAGCTTGAGCGGCTGCAATCGCGAACTGATCCAAAATATCACGTTGTCCAACTCGCCGATGTTTCACATCGCCATCGGCGGCTCGGCGGGAAACAGCACGGTGCAAGGCGTCACCATCCGCGCGCCATCGTCAGGCGCGAATCCACCTTCGCATAACACCGACGCCTGCGACGTCAAGGGCACCAACATTTTGGTCCGCGATTGCGACATCAGCGTGGGCGATGACAATTTCACCTGCGGCGGCAACACCTCGGACATCCTCATCACGAACTGCACCTACGGTTTCGGCCATGGCGTTTCCATCGGCAGCTACACGTCGCCGTATGTCTCGAACATGACGGTCGTCAATTGCACGTTCAACAACACCGACCAAGGCATCCGCATCAAGACCGATCGTGACCGCGGCGGCTATGTCCACAACATCAATTACTACAATCTCTCGATGACGAACGTGATGCGCGCGATTCTCATCTACTGCCAATACACGAACACCGTGTCTGCCTATCGTGCGGTGGACAGCATTTCGCCGGGCGTGGCCGCGTCGTATCCGGCGGCATCGGTCACCGGCACCACGCCGCATTTCCGCGACATCACCATCAGCAATCTCACCGCCACCACGCAGTCTGGTCGCGCCGCCGGGCTCATCTGGGGGCTGCCGGAATCGAGCATCAGCAACGTCACGCTCGCGAAGATTTCCATCTCCAGCCAGAA
>JBEEMY010000282.1:0-4045 GCA_041192415.1 Verrucomicrobiota bacterium
CACGAACCGCGCACTCGGTCTCGTCGCCACGACCAAGACGGGCGTGAATTGTTTCAGCGTTGGTTTCGTGAACACGAGCACGAACACGAACACCATCATCACCTTGAGCTACACCGGTGAACTCTGGCGCAATAACCCGAACCAGCAGGTGCTGCAATTCGGTTACGCGATTGACCCGGCGGGCAGCGGCGCTGCGTTCGCGCCTGCGTCCAGCGACTTCACCTACGGCATTGACAGCATCAACGGCAACCCGCTCTACAACGTCACGAACTTGAATGTCGCATTTGCCACGAGCACCGACACGACCATCAACGACGGCACGCTGCCCGCGAATCAAATCAGCATCGGCGTGACGAATCTCGTCATCACCAACTGGCCGCCGAACGCGACGCTCTGGCTCGTCTGGCAGGCGACCACGCTCGGCACCGCGCAGGACGTGGCGATTGATAACTTAAACTTCAGCGCGAGCGCGGGCATCGTTGCCACCGTCAGCACGCCGCTGAAAATTAATTCCAGTTCCATGCACCTCACCGGCGGCGGTTCACCGGCAGCGACCTTCACGTTCACCAACACGCCCGGACTGACGTTCTCGATTCTGGCAACGAACAACATCACGGCGCCGAAAGCCAGTTGGCCCGTCGTCGGCACGGCGGTGGAAAGCCCGGCCAACTCCGGCAACTACCAGTTCACCGATTCAAGCCCAGCCACGAACACGACTCGGTTCTATCTCCTGCGCCAGCCGTAAGATTGGGGCAGGGCAGTGCGGTTCAAAATGCAGCGGGCGGGTTTCGCAAGAAACCCGCCCGCTTTTATTTCGGCTAAAACCAGCAGAGATTTAGCTAAATTTTAGAGCAATCTTGAGTTCCAACCGTTTTCAGCCCGCGAAAACACGGTGAATAACTCGCCCTTGAAATCGCGGGCAGATGCGAACTGGAAGTTCCGAGTCAACGCCAATTTTGAAAAACCTTGGCCATCAGCAATCGTCGGCGCCGTGCGGCCACCGAAGATTTTAGGGCAGATGGTCAGGTTGATTTCAGCGACCAGATCCGCGCGGAACAGCGCATCGTTCAATTCGCCACCGCCTTCGCACAAAAGCCGTTTTACGCCGTATTGCTTTCGCAGCCAGCGAAGCGCGGCGTGGAAGTTGACTTCCGTTTCGCCAAAAACTTTCACTTCGTCCGCCAGTTCACGCAGTTGCGCCAGTTTTTTGGCCGAGACGCGTTTGGCGGTGAGAATAATGATGGGCGAGAAATGTTTTTGAAAAATCTTTGCCGCCGGATTGATTGAGCCGCTGCCGCTCACGACGACGCGCAAAGGAAATTCCGCCAGCCCATTTTTCAAACGCCGCTGGTGAAACTTTTCGCCACCGTTACCGAGCGTCGCTTCGGAGATTTCCACCGTGCGCGCGCCGCAGAGAATCGCATCCGCCGTGGCGCGCAGTTCGTAAAGGTGCTGCAAATCTTTTTTGCTGCCGAACGAATGCACGGCGCGGTTGGCCGTCGCGATTTTCCCGTCCGCCGTCATCGCCATGTTGACGAAAACGAAGGGAAGTTTTGAGTTGTTAGTTTTTAATTTTGAGTTCACAGGATGAGCATCGCATCACCATAACTAAAGAAGCGGTAGCGCTCGCGAATCGCCTCGGCGTAAGCGGACAAGATTAGCTCGCGTCCGGCAAGTTTTTCACTCGGCGCCGCGAACGCACTCACGAGCATCAGCAGCGTGGACTCCGGTAGATGAAAGTTCGTGAGCAACGCATCCACAATTTGAAACTCCGCCGGTGGAAAAATGAAAATATCGGTTTTGCCATTGCAAACATTGAGCTTTCCACCGTTCAGCCGCGCGACGCTTTCCAGTGTTCGCGTCACCGTGGTGCCGACGGCGAAAACTTTTCTGCCGGATTTTTTCGCTTCGCTCACCGCCGAAACCGTGTCTGCGCCAATTTCAAAACGCTCGCTGTGCATCTTGTGGTCGGTGATGTTTTCGGTCTTAACCGGCAGAAAAGTTCCCGCGCCGACGTGCAGCGTGACGAAACAAATTTTCACGCCGCGCGCCCGAATTTTCTCCAAAATTTCCGGCGTGAAATGTAGCCCCGCCGTCGGCGCCGCCACGGAGCCATCGGCTTGAGCAAAAACGGTCTGATAACGCTCGCGATCTTCGGGTTTTTCGCCATGTCGCTCGATGTAAGGCGGCAGAGGAAGTTCGCCGAGCGCGTCAAGCTCCTGAAAAATGTTCGGCGTGCCGGAAAAACGCAGGCGGCGATGGCCTTCAGCATTAAAATCTGTGACTTCTGCAAAAAAATTCGTGGGCGCGCCGGATTTATCTTGCAATCGGATTTTTGTGCCAGGTTTGGCGCGCTTTCCCGGACGCATCATCGCCCACCAATCGTTCGCGCCAGCTTCTTCGAGCAGGAGAATTTCAAATTTCCCGTCCGTTTCAGAATTTTTTCCATGCAAGCGCGCCGGAATCACGCGCGAGTTGTTCAAGACCAGCACATCGCCGGGTTGGAAAAAATCCAGCAGGTCAGAAAACTGGTGATGCGCGATTTTTTGTGGTTTCCGATGCAAAACGAGCAGGCGCGAACCATCCCGCCGCGAGCAGGGTTGCTGGGCAATCAGCTCCGGCGGCAAATCGAAATGAAAGTCAGCAGTTCGCATCGGCGCGAGCGTAACGGAGCGGGCAGGGGGCTGACAATTCACAGTTCTTGGAAAATGTTAATAACTTTCGAATAAACCGGTTGTTTTTCTATTGACCATAGTGGGGCACTATGGGATAAAAGGCCGTGTTGTGGGTGATTTTCCCGTGAAGGGAAACGATGTGGATAACTTAAATGAGTGTGGCAGCGCCAAAAAAAATTGTTTTCAACTCCCGTTTTGACCACGGGGTTGATGATAAGCGGCGTTTGCAAATTCCATCGAAGTGGCGCACGGACGAGGAAGGGTTTGAGTTCATGGTCATCCTCTGGCCGAAGCATCAGTTGGGACCGTGCCTGCGGGTGATGCCCATGGTTGAGTATCACAAGCTGGCGGAGACGATTGAATCGCTGCCATTGAATGACCCGAAACGGGATCCGATGTCGCGCATTGTGTTCGGCAACGCGGAGACGGTCGCGCTGGACAAGACCGGGCGCATTTGCCTGCCGGAGCGGATGGCGAAGGAGGCGGGCATCAAGCGCGACGTGGTGCTGGTGGGCATGAATTCACGTTTTGAAATCTGGGATGCCGAGCGGCACAAGGCGTTGCACGCCTCGGATGACGCCCATCGCCCGGCAGTGTTTGCGAGCCTTTGAAAAATTTATGAACCTAGGAAAACTACTCGGTGCTGGAAAAAGTTTTTTTGGCGGCCACGGTTCGATTTCCTATCGCGCCAAGAAGAACATTTATTTGCCGAAGTTCAACGCCGGCAAAAATCCTTTCGCGCCGAAGGCGGAAGCTCCGGCGGAGCCAGCCGTGGCCGAGGTGAAGAAAATTTCCGCGCCGGTCGCGCCGCGGCCCGCGCGCGCCGCCAACTGGACGGACAAGTTGAATCCGTTCCGCGCGCCGCAGTTGGTCGAGTCGCCGGTGGCGGTCGAGCAGGTGGAATTTTCGCTGGATGCCGTCAAGGTGTTGCACAACGACCTGTCGGATGCCGATGTGGAAATCGTGCCGGTGAAGTCGCGGACAATTACGCCCGCCGCGTCGCAGCCCAATTTTTTAAACGAACCAGTTTTGCGAACCGCTTGAACGAAGATGCGCAGTGCCAGAATTCATTCATCAACCAGTGATGGCGGCGGAAGTGCTGGAAGCGCTGAAGCCCCAGCCGGACGGACGTTACGCCGACGGGACGCTCGGTGGAGCTGGTCACGCGGCGAAATTGCTGGCCGCGAGTTCACCGACTGGATGGCTGTGTGGGTGCGATCGCGATGGCGTCGCTCTTGAAGTGGCGCGGGAACGGCTGAATGAAAAGTTCGCCGGACGGTTTGAATTGCGGCGCGGAAATTTTTCGGGGCTGGCAGACTGGATCGAGGAAAAAAGTTGTGACGGCGTGCTATTGGATTTGGGTGTGAGTT
>JBEEMY010000283.1:0-4043 GCA_041192415.1 Verrucomicrobiota bacterium
ACGAGAAACGCCGTCGGGTCATTATCCAGCCCCTTGGCCTTGGCGCAGGCATCGCACAGATTCAAATCCTGTTTTTTGTTGTCCGCAGAAATCTTGGTGAGGAAAAGCGTCGCGGGCTTTTCCTTGCACATGGAACACATTTTATTGGCGCTCATAGAAAATCATCGGTCAAATCCGAAACGGACTGACTGATTAGATACCTTGTCGCCGGTGAAATTGCAAAAAAATAGAACCACAGCTCAAACACTGCCGCGCGTTTCCATCATGATTCGCCTACGATAAACGGCGCGAATTCATCCAGCAGATGCGGCGGGATGCGGACTTTGAAACGCGCGTGCTTGCCGGTGTAACGACTCGTCACCACTTGGCCAACGGCGTGGAGCCGCGCGATGACGGCGGCTTTTTCCTGCGGCACGCGCAAGTCCAGAAATTCGCGGATGGGCCGGAGCTGCGTGCCCAGTTCCGCGAGCAACGGCGCGATGCCCGCGCCCGTCTTCGCAGAGATGCTGACGGCTTGCGGAAATTTTTCACGCATCGCGGCGGACACGCTGCCCACGATCTGATCCACCTTGTTGAAAATCATCAGCACCGGTTTTTCCGCCGCGCCGATTTCCATCAGCACCGTGTTCACCGCGTCAATCTGCTCCTGCGCCTGCGGATGGCTGATGTCCACGACGTGCAGCAGCAAATCCGCCTGCACCACTTCCTCGAGCGTGGCCTTGAACGCCTCGACGAGTCCATGCGGCAATTTTTTGATGAAGCCCACCGTGTCCGTGAGCAACACATTTTGCTTCGTCGGCAATTTCAGCCGCCGCGTCGTCGGGTCGAGCGTGGCGAATAGTTTATCCTCCGCCAGCACCGTCGCGCCGGTGAGCTTGTTGAGCAGCGTGGACTTGCCCGCGTTGGTGTAACCCACGATGGATGCCAGCGGCCACTCGCTGCGCTGACGACCCGCGCGCTGCGTCTCGCGCTGGCGGCGGACGAGTTCAAGCTCACTGTCAATTTTTTCCAGCCGCTCGGAAAGTTTCCGGCGATCCGCCTCCAGCTGCGATTCGCCTTCGCCGCCAATGGAGCCGGTGGAACCGCGCTGACGCGATAAGTGCGACCAGTAACGCGTCAGGCGCGGCAGCAAGTATTTCAACTGCGCGTGCTCGATCTGCAACTTGCCTTCCCGCGTGCGGGCGCGTTGCCCGAAGATTTCCAGGATGAGCGCGGTGCGGTCAAAAATTTTGCACTCGAAAATCTTTTCCAGATTGCGGTTTTGCGCGGGGGAAAGTTCATCGTCAAAGATGACCGTGTCCACTTTGTTCTGTTTGCAGTAGTCGGCGAATTCATCCGCCTTGCCCTTGCCGATGAAGGTGGCGGGCGACGGCGAATCCAGCTTCTGCACGCCTTCGCCGATGATTTCCGCGCCGGCGGTGGTGGCGAGTTCCGCGAGTTCCGCGAGCGATTCGCGGATGTCCGCGGCGTTGCGGGATTTTAATTCCACGCCGATGAGGAAGGCGCGCGTGGTGCGAGCGGTGCGATTTTGGACGAGTGCTTTCAAAGGTTGCGGGCGGCAAGATGGCAAAAAGCCGGCGCCAGCGAAAGCGCGGAGTGACACGCCTGAAATGGTAGGGCGGGCAGTCCTCTGCCCGCCGCTGGCTGGAACGAACGCGTTCTGGCTCGCCAAAAGCCCGGCGCGCAGAGGACTGCGCGCCCTACCACGCCCCTCGGCAAGGGGATTCCGGTTTTTGAATTCTGGGTGATTCTGTCTGCCTCTCCGTCGCTCCCGCCGCGAACCGGCTCGCTTCCGTGCCGGGTGTCGCCGCAGCTGCCTCGACTCCGCTAAATCTTGCGCCATTTCGGCAAAAAGTTGCGCCATTTGCAGACGAACGCACGGCATTTGCACGCCGCTTTGTCGCATGGCCGCGCCGAAACGCGGCATTGCGATGCGGAAAAATCATTTTTCGACGCCGAAATGCCGCGCGTCCGTCGCGCCACGCCGCATTTCCAGCGCGGAATGCCGCTACTTTTCTCCGCAACCCCGCAACTTTTTCACCTCCCGCCGCAGAAAACCGCCCCTCGGCCGTGCGTTTGAGCCGTTTTGCCGCGTTTTACCCACCCACGCCATGCGAATCGCCGCTGGGAAATAACGGGCGCGCCTGGCTTTAGACAGAATTGACCGAATTGGGGGTTCCCGTTTTTCAATTCTGGATCATTCTGTAATTCTGTCTGCCTCCCCACCCCCAACTCCCGGCTGGACAACCCGGCAACCCGGATTTATGGTCGCCGCCAGTGAACGGATTGAACCCATTAACCGCCGCCGCTTCGGCCGCCGACAGGCAGGGGATTTGGTTGGCTACGGTAGCCAGCATTGCACGCATGAAATACATACCACTTTTATTTTGCTTGGTGGGCGGCGGACTGCTGGTTTTCTCTGTTGTCAGTTATTGCGGCCACGCGCTGCCATATCAAGACCCGACACCAGAGCTTTTGGCAGTGCAGAGGCATCAGTTATTTACGGCGAAGATAGGAGTGATTATTGGATTTGGATTTATCGTCATCGGTGGAGTTTTAGGATTTATCCCGAAGCGAGCTTCCTAAAGGAGTCAGCCCCCGTTTGAATTTAAGACGTAGCAGCGGACGTGAGTCTGCTCTAACTTTCCCCATCGTCTTCACATCCCGCGCCCGGACTTCCATCAGAGCCGGCTCACACCGGCTGCTACCGTATCAAAAAATGTAGCCGACGACGTGAGTCGGCTCTGACATTTCGGACGCGTGGTGGCGACCGCAGGAACTCATTTGAGCGGACTCACGTCCGCTGCTACGGGGAGAGATCGTCGGTATTTCCGGCAAGTTGGCTGCCCGCACCCGGGTAAATTTTTCCGCCCAACCGGCAAAAAGGCACAGGGGCTGCTTAATTGCCGGTATGATTCGCAGAAAAGCCATAATGACGTGGTTGTGCGCCTTGGTAGCCGTGCTGCCGGGAATGACTTTGTCCGCCGCTGACTCAAATGCGGCGGATGAACTGCGTTTATTGCGGGAACAGAACGCGCTGCTGCAATCGCAAGTGCTAAAACAAGGCACTGCATTGGACACTCTCTCGAAAAAAGTCGGCCAATTAGAGTCCGTCAATGCCGCCCGCACCGTGGCCGAGGGCGAAAATCCCGCTCCCGCAACGTCCGGCTTCAATGTGGGCGGCGTCCACCTCAGCGGCGAAGGCGGCGTGGCCTTTTTTAATACCGGCAAAAATGGTTTCGCTCCGCATTCGGAATTTCGCGTGGATGAGGCGCGGGTGTTTATCGAGGCGCCGATTTGGGAGAGCGTTTATTTTGTCGGCGAGCTGGATGTGGCCATTCGCGAGCAACCGGGTCTGTCCACGGAACTCGGCGAACTGTATCTCGATTTCGAGGACGTGTCCCAGCTTTGGGGCAAGAACGGCCAGGCGAACATCCGCGCCGGCCGTATCAACTGCCCGTTCGGCGAGGAATACCTGACGCGCTATGCGATGGAAAATCCGCTCATCTCGCATTCGCTGTCGGATTTCTGGGGCATTGATCCGGGCATTGAACTTTACGGCAAGCTCGGAAAATTTTCCTACGTCGTGGCCGTGCAAAACGGTGGCGCGAGCGGCGTGCAGGATTTTGACGGCGATAAATCCGTGATGGGTCGCATCAGTTTCGACCCGAACGCCAACTGGCATTTCAGCGTGAGCGGGATGCGCACCGGCGACTTGAACGCGCAAAATGATTTTCTCTCCGCTATTTGGTTCGGCAACGGCTGGTTCCGCTCCATCGGTTCCTCCGCCACGACGAAGTTTCACGCGAGCGCCATCGAGGGCGACATCACGGCGCGCTGGAAGACGGGGCACTTGAGCGCGTTCGGCGGCTATGTGAGCTACGGCGACAACGATCCGACGGCGAATAATTCGCGCGACATCTATTACTACTCCGTCGAGGTCGAGCAAAAATTGCCGCACAAATTTTACGTCGCCTCGCGCTTCAGCCAACTGCTCGCGCCGAATGGTTATCCGCTCGTGGGCTTTGGTGATTTCAACAATT
>JBEEMY010000284.1:0-4025 GCA_041192415.1 Verrucomicrobiota bacterium
CCGCGCTGGCATTGGGCGAAAGCAGGATGTTCACGCTCACCGTCGCGTTGGATTGCGCCGCGTTTTGTGCGAGCGGAGCGAGTTGCGGATGAATTTTGTGTTCTGATTTGTAAGGCCCGACCCAGCGCACAAAACTCAACGCACTCACCGTCGCAGGCGAAATTTTTTCCAGCTTCACGATGAAGGCATCGTCAGGAACATATTTGATCAGCTCCACGCCGGATTTTTTTAATTCGTCGCGCTGCGCCGGTTCGAGCGGGCCGTTGAATTGAACTAGAAAAAGTCCGCTGGCCGCCGCGTGCAAACTTTTCTGTCCGGCCATCACCGCGCGGTTTGCGCCGGAATCCGTGTCTATGGTTTCATTCCGCAGCCGGATGTTTTTGCCTTCGCTGACTGAAATGGTTCCAAACAAAGCCAAGCCGACGGCCAAAAGCTGGCAGCCGAGGCGACAGACACGGGAGAATTTCACCTGAAACCGATACTCTCACTTCTGGTTTTAGGCAATGGCGAACTGTGTTTTCCTTGGTGCAGTCTGGAGCGCTGGCAGCTTGCCAGCGCTCCCAGTGAACGGCCCATTCCTGCTTGAACCAGCAGTTACAATTTTTTTAACTCCGCCCCCGCCAGTTGAATCAGCGGACGGATGGTTGCAGCCGTGAATTGAAACTTGCAGCCCGCCGCCGAAAATAATTCCGGTAACGGCCGCGAGCCGCCCAGCGCGAGGGCGGTTTTGTAATCGGCCAGCGCCTTCATCTTGTCCCGCCGCGAGTTCGCCCAGACCTGCAACGCGCCGAGCTGCGCGATGCCGTATTCGACGTAATAAAACGGATGCAGAAAAATGTGGAGCTGCCGATGCCACGAGTGCGCGCGCGATTCCTCGTAGCCGCTCCAGTCCGTGTCGCCGCCGAAACGATCCATGAGTTGCAGATATGCCGCCTTGCGCTCGGCGCGCGTTTGATTCGGGTGGGTGTAAATCCAGTGCTGAAACGCATCCACCGTCGCCATCCACGGAAAAAATCCGATGATGCCTTCGAGATGCGTCTTGCGCGCGCGATTCGCTTCCGGCGTGGAATAAAACTCTTCCAGAAATTCATTCCCCAGAAGTTCCATCGCCATCGAAGCAACCTCGCAGAATTCAATCGGCGAGCCGCGATAGGCATACAAATCCTCGTCGCGCGTGGCCTGCGCGTGGAACGCATGGCCAGCCTCGTGCAGAATCGTTTCCACATCGCGCTGCAAGCCGACGGCGTTCATGAAGATGAACGGCACACGCGCCTCGTTGAGTGTGGACTGGTAGCCGCCTGGCGCCTTGCCCTTGCGATTGTCGAGGTCGAGCAATTTCAAGTCCTGCATCTCCTGAAAATTTGCCGCGAGTTCAGGGTCGAGTTGATTGAAAATTTTCTGCGTGCGCGCAACCATTTCGCCGACATCGGCAAATGGTTTCAACGGCGCGCGATTCTGCGGATCCACGGCCAAATCCCACGGGCGCAATTTTTCCAACTTCAACTGCCGCCGCCGGTCGGCCTGGATTTCACGCACGGCGGGAATGATTTCCGATTCCACCGCGTCGTGAAATTGGCGACAGTCGTCCGGCGTGTAATCGAAGCGACCCATTTTACGAAACATGAAGTCGCGATAGTTTTCAAAGCCAGCGTTCCGCGCCATCTGCGTGCGGAGTTGGATGAGCGCGTCAAAAATTTCCTCGCAATTGTCCACGTCCTGCAAGCGACGCTTGGCCACGGATTCCCACGCCTCCTGCCGCAGCGCGCGATCAGGTTCTTCGAGATAGCGCCCCATCTGCACGAGCGTTTTTTCCTCGCCGCGAAACGTGACCGTCTGCGCGCCGATGAGTTTTTGATACTGCTGCCCCAGCTTGGCCTCCTCGGTTTCCAGCGCCACGTTTTCCGGGCGGAACAGCGTGACGTGATTTTTTACGTCGCGGTCAAAGACTTCGTAGCGCGCCTTCGGCAATTGCTCGCGACACGGATGGGCGACATAAATTTTCTCCAGCGCAAACTGTCTTGGCTTGAGTTGCGGCTCCACGTGTTCGACGAAATGCAGGTAAGCCTTTTCCGCCTCCGCATTATCCGTGTGGCACGTCATGGCGATGGAACGGCGCGCGGCCTCCTCGTCGAGCGCGGCGCAGAGTTCGCTCCAGTCAATCAGCCAGCGTTCCAGCGCGGCGACGTCCTTGGCCTGCGCCGCCCGCGACTCCAACTGATCGAACTGCGGCGCAATCTGCTGCCAGTCGCCGAGGTCAAGGTTTTGCGGGATGAACGAGCGCGGCTTGTGCGCGGCCAGTTTTCCAAACGGCAATAAATTCATGCGCGCAGTTTAGTGATTTGCCACGCGAAGAAAATTGTTTTGTCGAAAATCCGAAACTGGAAGCTCTTTCCCATCACGACCCCCTCTGCTATAGTGCCGACATGAGCGAAATCGTGTTTCAGATCAGCGAGGACGACACGGATGGCGGCTTCACCGCCCGCGCCCTCGGCCATTCCATCGTCACCGAGGCCGACACTTGGGAAGAACTGCGCGCCAACGTCCGCGAGGCCGTCCGCTGCCACTTCGACGAAGGCAAGGCTCCCGCCGTCATCCGCCTGCACCGCGTCATGGACGAGTTGCTCGCCACCGCATGAAGCTGCCGCGCGACCTCTCCGCTGCTGATTTAGAAAAAGCCTTGCGCCGCACTTTCGGCTACCAATTTATCCGGCAGCTCGGCTCGCACCGTCGCCTGACCACGCAGCTCGGTGGGGAACATCACCTGACTATTCCCAACCACGACCCGCTCCGCCCCGGCACCTTGCGCGCCATTCTGGGTGAAGTCATGACGCATCATCACCTCACCTTGGAGCAGGTTTTGCAACAACTCGGCCTCGCCTGATTAAATAGCCGCACGATGTCCACGCTCGTTTGTTTTGCCCTGAAAGAAGAAGCCGCGCCATTCCGCAAAATCGCGGCGGGCAAGGCTGGTATTTCCATCCTCATCGTCGGCATCGGGCGGGCGAACGCTGAAAAATCGGTGCGCGAATTTTTGGCCACCAACTCGCCCGCGCTCGTGCTGACCTGCGGTTTTGCTGGCGGACTCAATCCTGATTTGAAACTCGGCGAAGTGGTTTTTGAAACTTCTTTTCCCCGTAGCAGCCGACGTGAGTCGGCTCAAATTAAATCTGACGCGCAGTTAGAGCCGACTCACGTCGGCTGCTACCCGCTGGAGGATAAACTGCTCGCCGCCGGGGCGAAACCCGCAAAAATTTTCTGCGCCGACCGCATCGCCACGACGGTGGCGGAAAAGAAAATGTTGCGCGCGGAAACGGGCGCGGAGGTCGTCGAGATGGAGTCGGGGGCGATTCAGGCGGTCTGCCGCGCGCGCGGGATTCCGTGCGCCACGGTGCGCGTGATTTCCGATACGGCGGACGAGGATTTGCCGCTGGATTTCAACGCGCTCGCCAAGCCGGACAAGAGTTTGGACTTCGGGAAATTATTTCTGGCCATCGCCAAGTCGCCGGGGAAGATTGGCGCGCTGATGGCGTTGCAGAAAAAAACCAGCTTCGCCGCGCGGCAGCTCGCTGCCGTTTTGGAAAAGCTGGTTTGAAAAACTCCGTTGCCAAGCAACTGCCGCCTAACGAAAAAAGCTGAACCACCGCCGACTCGCGATGTGAACCGCGACAGCGGAACTGACAGCGCCAACTGCCGTTGGCTCCGGCGACTGGTTAGGCAGCATAAACTCAATCTCTGACATCATGGCGTCGGTAAAAAATCAACCCGATAAATCCGCCGGCAACTGCTGCGACAAGCATCCTCAACCAGACCGAGTGCATCTCGTCTCTCAACTCCATCAAGCCACCAAAGACAACCGCAATCACAACAAGTCGCAAACCATTTTCTTCCAGCCAAGATTTCTGTTTTGGTTTTTCGCTCATATTTTTGTGGTGTGGAGTTTCAAGTAAATGCTCAATGCCGCCTAACGTAGAAAGCTGAGCCACCGCCGACTCGTGGCGTGAATTGAAATAAAAGCGCCAACGGCG
>JBEEMY010000285.1:0-4023 GCA_041192415.1 Verrucomicrobiota bacterium
TGAATTTGTCGTCGCGGCTTGCGCGGCTTTCTTCGCCTTGATGGCGGCGGTGTAATCTTTGTAGAGCTGTTTCCAGTTGCGTCCGTTCGCATTCAGGTATTGCTCGGACTTCGTTTTATAAATCTCAAAGATGGCGGAAATCTCCTTCATGTTTTTGTAGTCCACCGCTTCCTCTCGCGCCTGCTCCAGAAAACCACGGATGGCTTTTTCTTCCTCCGCCGTGAGGTCAGTCACGATGGCGTGGTAGCCGTTCAAGGTGAACGCCACCTTACCGATGGTGTATTTGTCCAGCACCGCCGCGACCTGTTCGTCGCTCAAATCCTTTTTCAATCCGGCGAGCAGGTTTTCGTGGACGGATTTGGGCAACGCGGAATCAGCAATCATCTGCCGGTCAAGGTCGCTCAATTTTTTGCCGGTGACGGGATTGATGCCGGCGGGAACGTTGGTGGGGGAATGTCCGTTATGCCAGTCGCGCACGGCCTGGAGGTGCGTGGCGACAACTTCGCTGACGCGCGCGGCTTGCGCAGTATCCACCAGCTTGAGCGTGGCGACCCATTCGGCGGCGCGTTTCTGTTCGTTATCGGCGGCGGCGTTTTGGGCAAAACCGTTATAGGCGAGCAGCGCCGTCAGTGTGCTGGTGAAAATAAAATTTAGTTTCATGGTGGTGGCTTCAGGGTGTCAGATGGTTCGGCGTGCGCGCAGTTACAAATTGTTGCTGAAACTGCCGAATTGTTTCTGCGCTTTGCCAGCCGAGCATGGCCGACCGCCGCATTTCAGGATTTCCACCACCGTAAAATTGTGTTTTTATTTCGCGCATGAGCCATTTGTCACGCGCCATTGAAGAATCCATTGCCACCTCGCGCAGCCTGTCGGCGCTGGAAGAACCGCTCGGTCAGGCCGCGCAGATGCTCACGCGTTGTCTGACCTCCGGCAAAAAACTTTTGGTCTGCGGCAACGGCGGCAGCGCATCCGACGCCACGCATCTCACCACGGAATTTCTCTGCCGCTTTCAGGGCGACCGCCGGCCGTATCCGGCCATTTCACTCACGGCCAACGGCGAGTTCATGACGGCCGTGTGCAACGACTATCATGCGGATGAAATTTTCGCGCGCCAAGTCTGGGGGCTGGCGGAGCCGGGCGATGTGCTGATCGTCATCACCACGAGCGGCAAATCCAAAAACGTCGTCCGCGCGTTGGAAGAAGCGAAGCGCAAGGGCGTGGAGAGCATCGCGCTGCTCGGCCGCGACGTCGGTTTCACCAAAGGTATCGCCACGATTGATTTGATTGTCCCCGGCACAGTGACCGCGCGGATTCAGGAAGGTCAAAAAGTTCTCTACCACGCGCTCTGCGAAATGGTGGAGGAGACGTTGCCGAAGAGTTGATTTCAGCTCCAGATATAACTGTTCAGCGCGTGGTAAATCAGGATGGTGTCCACGCAGCTCCAGACCAGCAGGCCGATGGAGGCGCAAATCAAGCCGAAGATCCGGTGCGGTTTCGCGGGATTCCAAAAAAACTTTTCCTGTTTGCGCGCCGAGAACGAAGTCAGCAAACCCGCCAGCCCGAATGCCGCCCCAATCAACGGCAGCAGACTCAATAAACCAAACGTCAGACAGCGGATGGAAGCCTTGATCATTTTCAACTTCACGGAAGCGATGGTGGGCGTGGGTTTCATGGTTTCAGCGGGCTGACCGTCGCCACTGCGTTCGTGGGTGAGTTGTTGAGCCGTTTGATCTGCTGCTGCTCTAGAAATTTCACTTCGCGATGGAGGTTGAACAGCGCGCGGCTTTCGGCCGTCACGAGAATCAACATGATGGTCAGCAGGATGACAAAGATGATGGTGATGGAGCCGCCTTCGCTGCGCTTCGGAACGACGAATCCGCCGGCTCCGTAGAAATGTTCGCGTTGAATTTTCATGGCTTGGTTGGCGCGGCGGCGAAGGTGAAGCGCAGCGGAAATTGCGCTTCCTTGCGGCGCGGTTGCAGTTCCAATTCCCAGCGCCACGCCGTTACGTCAGCGCGCCCGTCGGGTTTTATTTCCGAGAACTTCACGCGTTCCAGTAGCACGCGGGAATGTTTTTGCGCCGGGATTTCCCGCAGCAGAACGTCGCCGGTGAAGCGGTAATAAACATCCTGATCGCGCTCGGGGATTTTCACCGTCTCGCCGGTGGGCGTGGCCAGCACGGAAATTTTTCCCGTCGCCGCGCGCACATCTTTGCGCCACGTCTCGCCGACGGTCAGGGTGGAATCAATTTCGCGTGCGGTGAAAATCACTGCGCGCGTGTGATCCCAGCAAAAATAAAATGCCGCCGTGCCGCCCGCCAGCAAGAGTGCGAACACCGCGATGTAAACCAGGCACTCGATGAGCGAAGCGCCGACGTTGCGGCGGGCGAACGGGATGTCCGTTGGTAATTTCATTTGAGCGCGCCCTCCCGCACCACGGCGCTGACGCCGCGCTTTTCATCTGGCAACCATTCCACGCGGAGCTGGCTGCCGGTTTTCGTGAGTTGAAAATGCCCCGGCGGCAATTTCTCCGCCGCGCGCGACAGCACGGCGAGCGGCTGCACGCCGTCGGGAAGATTTTTTGCCGCGCCGGCCGCGAGGATTTCCATTTCGCCATCCACGAGTTCGTTGATGACGGCGCGGTGGTATTCCATCCGCAACACCTGCCGTTCGCGCGCGAAGGCGAAGCCCAGTGGCGTGATGGCGAGGGTGAGAATGGCAAGGCCGATGGCTAAATCAATTTGGAGGAAGGCGCGGCTTGATTGGGTAGCAGCGGACGTGAGTCCGCTCCATTTAATCCCCGGAGAAATCAGAGCCAGCTCACGCTGGCGGCTACATTTTTTCAGATTTATTTTCATGGCTGCCCCACCATTCCTTTCAAGACGCCGATGAGAATGCCGAACATCGCGGTCGCAATCAGTCCAACGACGATTCCGTTCACAATCACCAGCCCGCTCGTCAGCGTGTGCGTGGCGACTTCCTCCTGCTGAAATGCTTTTGCATCGAGCGCCTCATGCCAGCCGCGCAAAGCTTCCAGAAATCCGCCGCGCGCGTGCATGGCGTTGGTGAGCCGCCAATGAAATTCGCCGGTGTCGTCAAATGTGCGCACGGCCTCATCCAATTTCTCTCCTCGTTCCAGTGCGACGATGACGCGGCGGGCGCGGCGGCGGCAGATTTCGTTCGCGGTGGATTCGCCCGCGAGTCGCACCGCTTCGGCCTCCGGCACACCGCCATCCAGCAGCACGGCGAGCATCGCGGAAAACGCGCGGAGTAATTTTTTCCGCTTCCACGGAATGAGCCACGCGAGCCAGTCCAGAATCGGCACGCGGCGGAATTGCGCCCAGCGAATCAACCCCGGCCCGCCGATATAAAAAATTGCCACGGATGCCAGCACCACGAACAGCACGGCTTCGAACGTGACGAGGACGTTTGAATCGTTCAGGGCAAAAACAAAAACGCTTAATGGTTGCAGCTTGATGCCCATCCCCGCCGACACTTCTTTGAACTTGGGGATGACAAAAATTGTCATCATCGTGATGAGCCAGATGGCGATGGGGGCGAACACCAGTAGCATTGCCACCGCGTAGTGCAGCGTTGAGCGCACCGTGTCCGGCGCGATGCGCAGCACTTCGCGGCAGGCGGGCAAAACTTTTTTCAAGTCGCCAAGGTTCACGCCGGCGCGGAGCATGGCGTTGACTTGCGGCGGCAGGAACGTGGGAGTTTTTTCCAACGCTTCGCTGAAGCTCGCGCCAGCCTCAATGTGCGCGGCGAGCAGATAAAAACGCACGCCCATCACGCGGTCGCGGGTTTCGGCAGCGGAGAGGATGGCGTGCTCGATGGATTGCCCACGCTCAATGGCCGTTTCCAAAAGATCGAGAAAAAACCGCGCGCGGTCGCGGCGTTGCATCGGCAGCGAGATGATAAAGTGCAGCGCCACCGAGAATGCACCGGAAGGGAGCATGATGAGGAGGCTCCAGAACAGCGCGGCAAAAAAAGCTGTGAAAAAATGTTCCATTAAAAATTC
>JBEEMY010000286.1:0-3971 GCA_041192415.1 Verrucomicrobiota bacterium
GAGATTGATTTGCGCCGTGTTCCAGCCGCGTCCGGTCTTGGGGTCGGTGGCGTTGATTTGGAGCGTGGGCAGATTCAATTCGCGGAACTCGCGGTTGAGCGGCTCGATTTCATTTTTATCGTGAAACATTTTTAGCAACGCCTGCGTCGCGTGGTTGTCGCTGACGGTGAGCATGGCATCGAGCCAGTCGCGGACTTTGCGCGGCTCCGGTTTGGCATCGGGTAGTTCAAAAATATATTCTGTGTCGAGCGTGAGTTTGCCTGCGTCAATCATCCGCATGACGTGGAAGGCGACCATGCTTTTGAAGAGCGAGGCAGGGTAGGGAACCATGAATTGAATCGGCGCGTTCGTCCGTCCCGGCACAAGTTCATCCGCTTCGGTCAATGGTTCATCCGCTTCGGTCAATGGCGGATTGTTCGTCCAGCCTTTTGTGGTGAGTTGGTGGCCGTCGTCGGCAGAAAACGTTCCGCCGTTTGAGCGGTCAATGTCCCAGCGTAAAAATCGCACGCTACTCACGCCGAGATTTTGATCCAGCGGCACGACGAGGCCATCGGGATAATCGCGCGACAGCAAAACGTAAGCGCGATCTACGAGCTTACCTTGCGCGTCGAGCTGAAGGACGGCGACGTTCACATTCGGCGGCTGCGCGATTGGTTTGGCCGGCAAACCGAGGTGCGCTTTGACGGGGCGATTTTCATTGCCCGCGCCGAAATCAATGACGCGTTCGAAATGTTCTGCGCGCACGGCGGTGAGCAGCGCGTTTTCCAACGGCGTTTCGGCCCGGCCAATGACGGCGCAAAGCAGCGTGGCGGACAGTAGGGCAATTTTCTTCTCCATATAAATCGAACGGATAAAAGTCTTGTTACAAATCCGCACAAAAAGCCATAACTTTTTGTTTCCCAGTTCGCGCCAAAAAATTCTAACCTCGCACCCATGGAAACCGCCCGCCCCGTTGAAAAAAATTCCGCCCCGACCCAACGCCTCACCTCGCTCGACGCGCTGCGCGGGTTTGATATGTTCTGGATTCTGGGCGCGGACTCGCTGGCGTATGCGTTGCACGAAACGAGCAGCAATCCCGTCACAAAATTTATCGCCGAGCAGTTGGATCATGCCGAGTGGGCGGGCTTCAAGTTTTACGATCTGATTTTTCCGCTCTTCGTTTTCATCATGGGCGTGTCCACGGTTTTTTCGCTGACGAAAATCATCGAGCGCGAGGGCCGCGCCGCCGCCGTGAAACGCGTTTTGATCCGGGGGCTGCTGTTGTTCATCGTGGCGCTGATTTATTCCGGCGGCTTCACGAACCCGTGGCCGGACATGAGGTTGATGGGCGTGCTGAACCGCATTTCGCTTTGCTACACGGCGGGCGGGCTGCTGTTTATTTTCTGCAACGTGCGCTGGTTGCTGGCCGTGGGCGCGGCGCTGCTGTTGGGGTATTGGGCGTTGCTGGCGAACGTTCCTATCCGCGACATCCATCTGGAAAAGGCGGCGCTCGCCGCGCAGGCCGAGACGGCGGGCGACGCGAAGCTCGCTACGCAATTTCTCGCTGCCGATAATCCGTCCGCGAAAAATCCTTCCGCCACCAAAGACCAATCGCTTTGGCAGGCCACGGAGAAAATGTATTTTGCCACGACCAACCGCGTGGCCGGCAAATACGAACCCGGTTACAACGTGGCGAATCATTTTGATTTCGAGCATCTGCCCGCGCGTAAATACGATTTGTTCTACGACCCGGAAGGTTTCTTGAGCACGCTGCCCGCGATTGTCACCGGGTTGCTGGGAATTTTCACCGGCCTGTTCCTGCGCCGCACGGACGTGCCGGGAATGAAAAAAGTTTTCACGCTCATCGGCGTCGGCGCGGCGAGTGCGACGGTGGGTTGGTTGTGGGGAATTGAATTTCCCGTCATCAAAAAAATCTGGACCTCGTCCTACGTCCTCGTGGCGGGCGGCTACAGCATGATGTTGCTGGGCTTGTTTTACTGGATCGTGGACGTGAAACAAAAGACGACGTGGTGCCAGCCGTTCGTCTGGATCGGGATGAATCCAATCACGCTCTATCTCGCGAGCAATTTCATGGGCGGTCTCGGCTTTCACAAGTTGGCGAACCGGCTGGCTGGCGGGCCGGTGAAAAGTTTCTTCGACACACACATCGCCAAAGGCTGCGGCGAGCTGGTGATTTCGGCGGTGGGCGTATTGCTCTTCGTATGGTTCGCACGCTTCCTGTATCAACGAAAAATTTTCCTGCGGCTGTAAGGCGGGACTGCCAAATCCCCGTTTGACACGCGCCATTTGAATTCAGAGAATTCAGCCAGTCCGTTTTTAACAACTGAAACCAAACCAAAAATAATTATGCCTATCGCTGTCGGTTCCCACGCTCCAGATTTCACGCTCAAATCCAAATCGCCCGCCGATGTGGAAGTCAAATTGAGCAACAACTTCGGCAAGAAAAACACCGTGCTGCTGTTCTTCCCGCTCGCGTTCACCGGCGTTTGCACGACGGAAATGTGCAGTCTCTCCGCTGGCCTCGACGCGTATGCGAGCCTCGGTGCGGATGTCATCGCCGTCAGCGTGGACAGCCCGTTTGCGCAAGCCGCGTGGGCGAAGCAGGAAAAAATCACCCTCACGCTCGCCAGCGACTTGAACAAGACCGTGACCAAAGCCTACGACGTCGTGTTCCCGATGCTCGCCGGTGTGGGCGACACCTCCGCGCGCGCGGCGTTCGTCATCGATAAGGCGGGCGTTGTCCAATACAGCGAACAGACCGCGACGCCGAAAGATTTGCCCAACTTTGAAGCCGTGAAAGCCGCGCTCGCGAAGTTGCAATAAATTATCCCGCAGTTTTCCAACGCCGTCACTGAACGCAAGTTTGGTGGCGGCGTTTAATTTTTTGCCGTGCCCAGCAGACAGAAAATTTCCGTGCTTCGCCAGCGGCTTTCCGTCATAACTTTCAGCATGAAACCCGCTTCGGTTCTGCACCTCGCGCTCGCATTCGTTTCCGCGACGCTCTTTGTTTCCACTGTCCGCGCCGGTCATCCATTCATCGCTGCGGATTCCTACGGCAATCGTGTCAGCGTGGTCTCCAGCAATGGCGTTGTGGAATGGTCGTTCGATTGCAAGCATCCGCAAGATTGTTGGCGGCTGGCGAACGGCAATTATCTTTTCTGCCACGAGAGCGGCGCGTTGGAGATGACGCCGGATAAAAAAATCGCGTGGGAATATAAGGCCGGAACGAACACGCAGATTCACGCGTGCCAGCCGTTGCCAGATGGCCGCGTGCTGGTGGTGGAAAATGGCCCGTGCCGTATTCTTGAACTGGATCGTTCGGGCGCAATTGCCAAGGAAATCAAACTCACGCCACCGCCGGCAAAAGTAAATCTGCACGACCAATTTCGCGGCACGCGCAAGACCGTGGGTGGACATTATCTCGTTGCGCGCAAGGGTGAGCATCGCGTGGAGGAACTAGATGGCGACGGCAAAACGATTCGCTCGATTCCGGTGCCGGGCGATGTGCATGAAGTTGTTCCGTTGACTGATGGCCATCTGCTCATCGCCTGTGGTGAAGGCCACAAAGTGATTGAGCTTGATGCGAACGAAAAAATTGTCTGGTCGGTGGAAGAAAATGAAATTCCCGGCCACACGCTGCGGCTGGCCGCCGGTCTCCAACGTTTGCCCAATGGCCACACGGTGATTTGCAATTATCTCGGCCATGGTCATCTGGCCGACCAGGCGCACGTTTTTGAAATCACCCCGGATAAAAAAGTGGTTTGGGAGGTCACCGACCACACGAACTTCAAAGTCATCAACCAAATTCAACTGCTCGATGTGCCGGGCAATGCGGCGCGCGGCGAAATCTTGCGCTGACCCGCTCCGTTTCTTCAAGCAGTCGCTAAATCTACATCTGTAAAGAATCCGCTTGACAGAATTTACAATTGTAGAGAAAGTCGCGCCATGCCCGCACCGAATGTTGAGCTTAC
>JBEEMY010000287.1:0-3954 GCA_041192415.1 Verrucomicrobiota bacterium
TGGCCGATGCCGCCGACACTGCATCGAATGCGCTGAGCGTGGCCGTGGCTCCCAGCGTCCATCGCAACACGACGGAGAAGGTCGAGAGCGCGATGGGGTGGGTGAATACGGTTCGCACCAACGGGAGCAATTGCAACAACGCGGCGAGCAGCAGGGAATGATTTTTGAGCCGATACGACATGGCTTTTATATGGGGGAGTTAGCGGGTGAATCAGGGAACGACCATCAAGCGGTAAAACAAATTAGGCTGGCCGGACGGACTGGTGATGGTGATGGGATTATTATTTGCCGGTGGCGGAATGTTCGTGAACACGCTCCAGTTGTTGCCGGACAAATCACCGTTTGTCAGCACCGTGTTGGTGAGTCCAGGAATGCCGTTGAACGTGAATTGAAAATTCGCGCCGCTGATCACCGGGATGATGGCGACGGCGGGCAACGGATTCGTCACCACGAGTGCGGCGGGACTGCTCGTCACGCTGCCAGCGGAGTTGGTGATGATGACGGAATAATTTCCCGCCTGACTGGCGCGGAGGTTGGCGAGATTAAACGTGGCACTGGTCGCGCCGGCTTGCGGCGTGTTCGGATTCAAACGCCATTGGTAACTCAACGCGGGCACACCTCCGGCCACAACGGCGAAGCTGGCGCTGCCGCCCGCGACGTTGGTGAAATTCACTGGCTGGTTCGTGATGATCGGCGGTTGCCAGACCGTGAGCAACGCGCTGGCACTGTTCGTCGTCCCCGCCGAATTCGTGATGCGGATGAGGTAGTAGCCTGCGTTCGTCAACTGCACGTTCGTGAGCGTGAGCGACGCATTCGTGGCGTTGAGCAGCGCGGTGTTGGTGTTGTAAAACCATTGGTAGGCCAGCGGCGCAGCGCCGCCAGCGGTGACGCTGAATGTGGCGTTACTCGTGACGAGACTCGTCAAACTCACCGGGTGATTAGTGATGGCGGGCGGTGAGGCGGATGCGGGGAAAATTGAGATGAAGATGTTTGTTTGGGCGGGTGTCAAATTGGCGTAACCAGCAAGGGCATGGATGAAGAGGTTTGTTACCGGCGCGGTTGGCGTTCCATAAATCGCACCATAAATCATTTTTGGCGGATTTACATTGTTGTTCAAGTCGATGCACTTAAAAACCAACCCAGTCGGCATACAGTTTGTTGTTATTACTCCGTTACTGATGATGGAGGAAATAACCCCCAGTTTGTTTGTCAGCACAAAAAAAGCTCCGAGACCTTCCGCGTTATTCGTAATGGCGATGTTGTTGGTGAAATAGACCCCAACGGCTCCTGTGAAGTTGGTAGGTGTTGTATAATAAACCGTAGTGGCTCCCGAACACGCATCATACGCGCCGACCGTCGCCGCCGTGCCCACACCCCAGCGCAGGATGAAAGCAAAGCTGGACTGCGCCGCCGGGTTGATGAAGAAGTTGCGGATCAATGGCAGCACTTGCAGCAGCGCGGCGAGGATGATGGCGTGTCGTTGGACGGAGTTTCTCATGGTGTGACTTGAGTTGTTAGGGTTGGCTTCTGGAATTCTGAAATGTTTTTTAGTTGCAGCCGCAGCCGCCGCCGCCCACGCCGCGTCCGCCGCTGGCTTCTTCGCGCGAGAACCAGATGTGTTCTTTCTGGGCGGTGCCGAGCGGGTCGCGGTCGGCTTGCATCGTGTAGTCGGCGAGATGCTCGCGCTGCCACGGTTTTACATTCGCACAGCCAGTGCCGATTAAAAGCACCGCCGATGCCAGCAAGAAAAGAGATTTGATTTTCATGGTAAAATTATTTCAAAAGGGATTCAATTTCGCTGGCGTATTCTTTATGGGTCTTTTCGCCGTGAAAGCCGCTGTGTAAAAAACGGACTTTGCCTTCGCCATCGAGGATGAAGGAGGTGGGCATGGTCTCCGGCGAGACAGCGGCCACGAGCTTCTGTCCACTATCGCGCACGAGGGTGAAACTCACGGCGTGCTTCTTCAAAAACTTGTCCATGTTCGAGGCTTTTTCGTCCACGTTCACGCCGATGACCACGAGCTTGTCGCCATATTTTTTTTGCAGTTCGTCCAGCACCGGAAACGACTCGGCGCAGGGCAAACACCACGAGGCCCAAAAATCCACGACGACGATTTTACCTTTGAGCGAGTCCGGCAACTTGCCTTCGAGTTTGAAGCTGGCGAGGTCGGGCAGGGTATCGCCGACTTTTAATTCGGCACGCGCAGTGAGAAACGTTCCGGCGAGCAAAGCGGCCAGCAGGGATTTTTTAAGCAGGGATGTATTCATGGAATTTTCGGGAATAAATTTTGGTGGTGTTGGTGGTGATGACGCCCGCTGCGCCGGGATGAAGTTCAATCAACTCCATGCCTTCTTTCGCGCCGAGAATGCAAACGCTGGTCGAGAGCAAACCCGCAATGGTGCAGCTCGGGGCGATGATGCTGACGGCGCGGCAGTCGTTCAACGCCGGGTAGCCGGTGCGCGGATCAAGGATGTGTCCGTAGCGCGTGCCGTGGTGAATGAAGTGCCGGAGATAATCGCCGGACGTGGCAACGGCGTGATCGGTCACGGCCACGCCGCCCCAACATTTGCCGGGGTTCGCTGCGTCATCGAGGCCAATCCACCAGAATTTTTTATCCGGCGCATGACCGCGCACGCGCACGTCTTGGCCGAAATCCACGAGCACGTTTTGCACGCCGCGTTCGCTGGCCATGCTCATCACGCAGTCCACGGCGTATTCTTTGCCGATGCCGCCGAGATCCAATGCCATGCCGCGTTGCGGGAGAAAAATGCCGCCGTTGCGTCGCTGGATTTTATTCCAGCCGACGAGTTCGCGCGCGGCACGGATGGCTTCCGCGTCCGGCACTACGGGTGGCGACTGTTTCCAGTTCCACAATTTAATGAGGGGCAGGGCGGTCGGGTCGAACGAGCCGCGTGTGAAGAAAAATAATTCTTGGCAGAGCTGGAACAGCCGGTCAGTTTCGGGGTCAGTTTCAATCCAGTGTTCACCGGCGGCGGCGTTGATTTTGCCGATGAGGCTGTCGGGGATGAAGCGCGAATAGCGTGCTTCAAATTGCGCGACCCATTGCACGATGTCGCGTTGCAAGTCGCGCGCGACCGACGCGGCGACGCCGTGAAAATTCACGCGGCACTCGGTGCTCATCGCGCGGAACTCCAGCCGGTGCAGGCCATTTTCCACCGACACCCGCGCGGATTGCGAAACGCGGGTGATGGCTTCGGCGGACGAACTGGGGCTGGTGATTACCATCGGAGTGAGAGGCCGACCGTGACGATGTTGGCCTTGGGATACATGTCAGCAGAAGTTTGGTCGAGGCCGTGCATTTCATAGCGGTGATAGCCGCCAACAATGCGCAGGTGATCATTGATCAATAACGTGGCCTGGATCCCGTAATCCAAGGAGTAGAATTCAGACAGGCGATAGTCCGAGGAGTGCAAGCCGGCGGGGTCGGTCGTAAAACCGCCAGTAAATGTTGTGGTGTAAAAGTCAGCGGCAGATTGTTCGTAAAAACGGAACATGGGTTCAACGATGAAGTATTTACCCAGACGTTGATGCCAAGTCAGGCCGACGGTGTGGCTGAACACCTCGTAGGAGTCATGGTGGAAGCGGTAGGAGCCTTCAATGCTGGCGTTGAGCTTGTCAAAGTAATGAGTCGCGGAAACGAACAGGACTTCTTTGCTGCGATAGCCCGGACGATGTTCCGGCACGCCGATGTTAAAACCGGCGGGAAAAATGTTCGGATGGTATTCCGCCAAGCGGTAGGGATCATTCAAGAAACCGTCCTCGTAACCAAAAGTGAACGCCGCATTGACCACCGTTGTCGGCGAAAGCAACTGCGAGATGCCGATGATGACATCCGTGCTGTCCTTGTCGCTCCAGGTGGTGGGGAGGTTCTTCTCGGACGATTGGCCGTTGCTTGATGGGCCGCGCCAGCCGGGCCAGTTTTCGGCGGAGGC
>JBEEMY010000288.1:0-3953 GCA_041192415.1 Verrucomicrobiota bacterium
AGGAAAGCTATCTCGCCGACCGCCTCGAAGTGCCGATGCTCGACCAACTCGAAGCCGTCGCCGCGACCGGCGATGGCGTGTGGCTGTTTCCATTTTCTATGAGTGGCCAAAACGCCGCGCTCGTGGCGTGGCGTGACAGCGGCGCGTTGCGCAGCTTGAGTTTTGTGACGCTGCCCGCTGCGGGCGACCGTGCGGCGGAATTGCAGCAGCAACTTTCCCTGTTGATGATGGCGGGCGAAGTCGAAGGCTGGCTGACTTCCGAACCAAAGTGGAACCTTGTTGCCGATCCGGCGAACGCAACCGAGTGGGAAAATGTTTTACGCGCGGCCACCGGCGGCACGGCGACGGTTATCGCGCCACCCGCGCCGGCAGAACTGGCGTTGCGCACTACGAAACGCGCGGCGGACGCGGATGCGAAAGTGAATTTGCTGCCGCACGAATTTTCTGCGCGTTACCACCAGCAATTCATTGACCGGCTGTGGCTGACGGGCCTCGGCTGGGCGGGCGCGGCGTATGCGGTGTTTCTCGTGATTTATTTTTGCGCGGTCGGCTTCCGTGGTTGGCAGGCGCATGGCGTGGAATCGCAAGTGGCCGCCATCAGTCAGAATTACACCAACGTGGTGGAGTTAAAAGCGAAGTATGCGGTGCTGCAAGAACGCGCGCAGTTGAAATACGCGGCGCTGGACGTTTGGAAAGTTGTCGCGCAACAGACACCACCCGGGCTTACCGTTCAGCGCATGGGTTTCACGGAAGGTCAGCGGCTCGCGTTGAGCGGCTCGACCACAGCGGACATGGTGAACACCCTGCTCAACTTCGATGAAGCCTTGAGAAAAACGCAGGTTAACGGCCAGCCATTTTTTGATTTGCAAAGCGGCAGCCACGTCAACCCAGTCACGCAGGGTGGATCAACGACTTGGAGTCTTACCACCGAACTGCTGCACACGGAGAAGATCACGCCATGAAGAAATTTTTTGCGCATCTCCGCCCCATGGAACGCCGCCTCGTCATCGGCGTGGGCGTGGTGCTGCTCATCGTGCTGAACGCGGTGTTCATCTGGCCGCACTTTTCTGATTGGGGCAACCTCACGAACCGCTACACCGACGCGCAGCAGAAATTAAAAACTTACCAGACCGCCGTAGCCCAGAAGCCAGAGTTGGAAAAACAGGTGAAAAATTTTGAGAGCGAAGGCGAGTATGTGGCGGCGGAAGATCAGGCAATCAATTTCATGCGCACCATCCAGTCGCAAGCCTCGGCCAGCGGCTTTGGCATTGAGAGATATTCTCCCACGCGCATGACTACGAACCAGTTTTTCGTGGAGCAGGTGCAAAATATTCAGGTGCACGCCACGGAGGAACAGCTCGTGGACTTCCTTTACAAGCTCGGTTCCGGCGCCTCGATGATTCGTGTGCGCGACCTGACGTTGCAGCCGGATGCGGCTCGGCAACGGCTCGGTGCGGACATCAAGCTCGTGGCCAGCTACCAGAAAAATCCCAAACCGGCGACCACCGCACCCGCGATCGCTGCCGCAAAAAATTCACCCGCAAAGGCAAAATGAAAACTATCCTGCTCGCATTGCTGCTGGCCTTCACCGGCTCCGAACTTCTGGCGCAGATTCCCGCGCCCGCGCCCACCACGCCGGGAACCGGCATCGGTCGCACGCGCCAGCCGCGTTACCCCCAGCCGCTGCCCGCACCCGCCGCCGCACCGACCGCGCCCGCCACCAGCGCGCCGCCGGAAGAAACTATTCCGCCGGGGCTGATTGATTTTTCCGGCGTGGACGTGAACCAAGTTTTGGATGTTTATGCCAAGCTGGTGAACCGCACGATTCTCCGCGCGGCGTTGCCGGAGGCGAAAATTGTTTTGAAGACGCAGACGCCGTTGACGCGTTCGGAAGCCATTCAGGCGTTGCAGGCGGTGCTGGCGCTCAACAACATTTCCGTGGTCAACATCGGTGACAAGTTTGTGAAGGCGGTGACTTCCGACGCGGCGCAGACGGCAGGCGGTTTGGTGGATCGCTCCGGCACAACGAATCTGCCGGATCTCGGCACTTACATCACGCACATCACGCAGTTGAAATACATCAAGCCCAGCTTGATGGTTCCGCTCATCACGCCGTTCGGCAAATTGCCCAACTCCGTTTTTCCGATTGATGACAACGGCATCCTCGTCATCCGCGACTACGCGGAAAACGTGAAGCGTATGCTCGAGATGATTGACCAGATTGATGTGAGTGTGCCCGCCGAATACATCTCCGAAGTCATCCCGATTCGTTACGCGAAGGTGGATGAAATTGCGTCCGCCTTGAACAGCCTCGGCGGCAGCGGCGGTGGTTCCACGGTGAGCATCGGTCAGGGCGCGAGCAGCGCGCCCATCAGCGGTCTGGGCAACCGCGCCAGCGGCGGGCTCGGCGGCGGTGGTGGCAGTGGCGGCGGGTTCGGCGGAAATAATTACCAGCAGGGCGGCTTGGGCGGACGCGCCGGTGGTGCGGCCACTCCGAACGGAACGCCGGCGGCGGGAACCAGTTTTCAATCACGCTTGCAAAACATCATCAACAAAGCCAGCGGCCCCACGGGCGGCGGCGGCGCGCAGGATCAAATCCAATTGTTCGGCCAGACGAAAATTATTCCGAACGAAAGCAGCAGCACGCTGCTCATCTACGCCACGCGGCAGGACATGACGATGATCAAGGAAATCATCAGCAAGCTCGACGTGCCGCTCGCGCAGGTGCTGATTGAAGCCGTCATCATGAACGTGACGATTGGCAACACCTTCAAGCTCGGCGTGTCCGCCTCGCAGAACCCGACCTCGCTCGGCGGCAACATTCTCGGCGGCGGCGGTTTTAACAACGGCAACCAGTTCCAGCAATTTATCAAGACGGTGACGACCACCACAAACGCCTTGGGAGCGATTGAAAGCGTGGCGAGCTCCGTCACTTCTTCCGGCGGCAGCAATGTGGTCTTCGGAAATAATTTACCCGGCGGCTTGAGCTATTTCGGCAACATCGGGCCGAACTACGATGTCGCGATCCAGGCGGCGGAATCGGACAGCCACGCCAGCATCATCCAGCGTCCGCGCATCCAAACCTCGCAGGCCAAGCCCGCGCAGTTCTTCGTCGGCAGCACCGTGCCTTACGTCACCGGCACTTATTACAACGGCGGCTACGGCGGCGGCAACAGCTCGCAATACGCGCAGTTGTCCGTCGGTGTGGAACTGGACGTGACGCCGTTCATCAATCCCGATGGCGAAGTCAGCATGGACATCGTGCAGAACATTGACGACGTCGATGGCTTCACGAAGATTGATGGCAACGACGTTCCCAAGACCCTCAAGCGCACCTTGAGTTCCTCCATCACCGTCCGCGACCGCGACACCGTGATGCTCGGCGGCTTCATCAAGTCCGACAAGTCCACGAGTAAGTCCGGCGTGCCGTTCCTCTCCGATATTCCGCTGCTGGGAAATCTCTTCACCTCGCGCAGCGATTCCAAAGGCCGCTCGGAACTCATCGTGCTGATGCGTCCCACCGTCTTGAAGACGCCGGAACTTGCGGCGCGGAATACCATCAAAGAAACCCAACGTCTGCCGGGCGTTTCCGCCGCCGCCGCCGGTGATGCCGACTACGAACACAAACTCGTGGAAGCCGAGCGCAAACGCGAATTGCGTAATGCCAAAAACGGCAGCAACACCAACGGTTTCTTCAACGTGCTCACGCCAATGGAATCGGTGAGCAACACGAACGTGCCCGCCGCCGCGCTGGAAAATCAGACCCCGGCCACCATGCCTGACCCCACGCCAGCCTCGACCACCGTGGATCCCGCCGGGGCGGCGTTGGAACGCGCGCGCGCCGATTTCCAGAAAAAATCCGCCGAGATGGAAGCCGTCCGCTCCGCCGCGCAGAAGAAAAAACTCGATGCGCTCCTCAACGACCGCATGACCGGAAAAATTTCCGACGACGA
>JBEEMY010000289.1:0-3949 GCA_041192415.1 Verrucomicrobiota bacterium
CGCTGCTCGATGTCCACGTGATGCTGCTGAACGATGACGTGCTGGCGAGTGCCACCTGCCAATGGATCGAGGAACGCCACTACAACGCCGAGTGGGCGGTGGCCGCGCAGCTGGATGCGCTGACGCGGGCAACCTTGCAGGATGAAATTTCCAGCATCTGGTCGGAGGACAAAAAAACCGTGGTGCTCATCACGAACGATCCGGACGAAGGCATTTATCTCGCCGACCGCATCATTCCGCTGACCGCCGGGCCGGGCGCGACGCTGGGGCCGAGTTTCGCAGTGGAAATTCCGCGTCCGCGCGACCGCAAGTCCATCAATCACGATCCGCATTTCAAGCAGCTCCGCCGCGAAGTCGTTGAATTCATGTTGAACTCCAAAACTGAACGCCACACCGCCGTCACCAAAAAAATGATTTTGCCGGACATCGAGCCGGAAGATTTGAACATCCCGCGCACGATGACGGCCTGGCGCAAGACGCCAATCCGCAAACGCGAGCAGCAGGAAGAATCCGTGGAGGTGAAGTCGTGAACAACTACGTCGAACTTTCAAACCTCTCGAAAGTTTACCCGACTCCGAAAGGTGACGCGGTCATCGTGAAGGATTTTAATTTGAAAATCCAGAAGGGCGAATTCATTACCCTCATCGGCCACAGCGGCTGCGGCAAATCCACCGTGCTTTCCATGCTCGCGGGGCTGAATGAGATTTCCGATGGCGGAATTATTTTGGCGGGCAAGGAACTTTCCGGCGCGGGGCCGGATCGCGGCGTGGTCTTCCAGTCGCCGTCGCTGCTACCGTGGATGACGGCCTACGAAAACGTGATGCTCGGCGTGGAACAAGTTTTTTTCACCGCCAGCAAACAGGAGCGCGCGGAAATTGTTGAATATTATCTGACGGTCGTCGGCCTCGGCGATGCGATGCACAAAAAGCCCGCTGAACTGTCGCAAGGCATGAGGCAGCGCGTCGGCATTGCCCGCGCCTTTGCGCTCAAGCCCAAGATGCTGTTGCTCGACGAGCCGTTCGGAATGTTGGATTCACTCACGCGCTATGAACTGCAGCAGGTGCTCATTGAACTCTGGCGCAAAAACAAGATCACCGCGCTGATGGTCACACACGATGTGGACGAGGCATTGTTCCTCTCGGATCGCATCGTGTGCATGACCGACGGCCCGGCGGCAGAGGTCGGCGAAATCATGGAGGTGAATTTCCCGCGCCCACGCGAACGCAAGGCCGTGATGGAGCATCCTGATTATTACAAATTGCGCGAGCACTTGATTGAATTTCTCGAAGTCCGTGCGCACCGCAAACACGTTGCGCCGAAAATTGAGCCCACGCCGCAAATCCAACACCCCGCCGAACCGCCCATCAAAAAAATCTCTCCGCCGGACGAGGCGGAAAAACTCCAAAAAGCCATACTGAACCACGCTTAAAAAACTAACCATGAAATCCCACCTCAAACATCTCTCCGCCGGCGCGCTCGTGCTCGCCGCGCTCAACTCGGTCCACGCGCAATACGCGCCGCCGCCGCCGCCTGCGCCGTTTCCCGGCTTTCTGAATGAATATATGCGCGGCAAAGATCCCTACGCCAATCAGTGGGATCTCGGCGGCGACTTCCGCGCCCGCTTTGAAATGAAGGAAGGCTTCGGTATCGCCGGACTGGCTGGCTCGGTGGATTTCCGCGATCGCGGCAAGGATGTGAACAATGAATATTTTCTGTTCAAGACCAAGCTGCACGCGGGCTACACGGATAAATGGTGGAGCGCCTTTGCGGAGCTCCGCAGCAGCGTGGCGTTGAGCGACGAACGCGTGGCTTACGCAAATGTCCCCGCCGTGGCCGACACGCAGCGGCGCGTGGGCAACGGCCCGGAGCATGACCCGTTTGACGTGCATCAACTGTATTTCACGCTTGGCAACCACAAGGAATTCCCCGTGTCGCTCAAGCTTGGCCGGCAGGAATTAAGCTACGGCGAAGAGCGGTTGGTCGGCGCGTTTGCCTGGAACAACATCGGCCGCGTTTTTGATGCCGCGAAAATTCGCTGGCAAAATGAATGGTTTGCCGCCGAAGCCTTCTCCGGCTGGGTGGTCATCCCGGAAAGCCAGCGGTTCAACGAGCCGAACACTCAGGATTGGTTCTCCGGCGTGGATGCCATCAGCATGAAAATTCCAAAAACGATTCTGGAAGGCTATTTCTTTGCGCGCAACGTGACGCGCGGTGCTATCAACTACGATAGCAGCCCACAATTTCCCCAACCGACTGCGCGTGATATTTACACCATTGGTGGACGTCTGAAGAACAAGCCCGGCGAAATTGGCAACTTCGATTACACGATTGAAGGCGCGTATCAATTCGGCGATTACGCAGCGACGGCGACCGGGCGGTTGCTGCGGCAGGATGCCTTCATGTTTGTCGCGCAAGGCGGCTACACGTTCGCGGACTTGTGGGCCACCCCGCGGCTCGGCTTGGAATATTCCTACGGATCCGGCGACAATAATTCCAAGGACGGCGTCCACGGCACGTTTGAAAACCTGTTCCCGACGAACCACAAGTTTTATGGCTACATGGATTTTGCCTCACTGCAAAACTTGCAGGATGTGCGCACCCTCCTGACCTTCAAACCCACGACGCGTTCCAGTATCGCGATTGAAGGCCACGGCTTATGGCTCGCGAACAAGAATGACAACTTCTACAACGTCGGCGGCGGTGCCCGCACGACAGGCGGCTACGGGGTGAATCCCAACTACGGGAATTTTCTGGGCACCGAGGTGGATGTGATCGGCGGTTACGCCGTCACTCGCAACATGCAGGTTGAGGCTGGCTACGGACATTTCTTCACCGCCAATTACATCCAGCAAACTCTAGCCGGGAAAAATGGCGGCAGCCAGGACGCCGACTGGGTTTACCTCCAGACTACGATTAAGTTTTGAAGTTGATATGTTCCTCCGTCACGCGCCCCGCCGAAAGGCGGGGCGTTTTTTATGCCGCAAAAAATGCAGCGTGAAAAAAAGACGACAGTCCGCCAGCGGTAACGAACGGATTCGGCGGCGCAGCCATTGTCAGGCTGGCGGGGCGCTCGTCGGCTCCGCCTCCACGAACACGCGGCAAAGCCATGGCAAACCCGACGTATGAACTGTCCTCATTGCCCACATGAGAACTATGAGCAGAACCATTCGTTGCTTTGGAATCCGCTGGCACGCATCCAGCATCACATCTTTTGAATTTGACCAATGAATCTAGTCCCGCACATCCCTGAAAGCGCGCCGTTCTCGATGGAGCAGCGCGCGTGGCTCAACGGCTTTCTTGCCGGAATGTTTTCCGCCGGCGCGGCTCCGCAGCTGAACGGCGCAGCCACACTAGCCGCGAACGCCGAGCCATTGCTCATCCTGTTCGGCTCGCAGACCGGCAGCGCGGAAGGTCTCGCGAAAAAACTCGCGAAGGAATCTTCCAGCCGTGGCTACGCGCCAAAAATTCTTGCGCTGAATGATTACGAGCAGGCGAACCTCGCCGCCGCGAGCAAAGCCGTCATCATCTCCAGCACCTGGGGCGACGGCGAGCCGCCGGACAACGCCGTGAATTTCTGGAACTGGCTCAAGACCGACGCCGCGCCGCGCCTGGAGAATTTGAATTACGCCGTGCTCGGCTTGGGTGATAAAAACTATTCTGACTTCTGCGGCGCTTCCAAAAAAATTGATGCCCGCCTCGAAGCGCTCGGCGCCAAACGTTTGGTTGAGCGCGGCGAATGTGACGTGGATTACGAAGTCCTTGCGAAAACGTGGACGGAAAGTTTGTGGGCCAAGCTTGGCAACGGCAGTGCTGCCACTGGCGCTCCCGCTCCTGCCGTCGCGCCGCTTGAGGCCACGAATGGCGCGGCCAAACTCGCGCTGACTTTCAGCAAGCATCATCCGTTCCCGGCAAAATTGCTCACCAATCTGCCGCTCAACCGTGTCGGCTC
>JBEEMY010000290.1:0-3941 GCA_041192415.1 Verrucomicrobiota bacterium
AGTCGTCTATTCGAGCTTGAGGATCAGCTTACCGCTGCAATTGAGGCAGCGGGCGTTGGTATGTTCGACGGCGACGAGGTAGCGACTGATGGTAGCGATGGCACTCTTTTCATGTATGGGCCGGACGCAGACCGTTTGTTTGAGATTGTGCAGCCAGTGCTTGCTTCCGCTACTTGTATTCGCAACGCTGTTGCGACGATTCGTTATGGACCACCAGAAGATGGAGTCAAAGAGAGAGAGGTTGCCATTGCTGCCTAACAAGTCGCCGGAGCCAACCGCCGTTGGCGCGGTCAGTTCCGCTATCGCGGTTCACGTCGCGAGTCGGCGGTGGCTCAGCTTTCTACGTTAGAAACAGGGAATGCTTTTTATGGCTGGGGGGCTGCGCCCGCTCCGCCAGTTTCAATCCCCATTTGCCAACTTTATTTTTCCGGCGGTTAGTTGAAAAAATTCCCCGCTCGCCACGTCGCGCGGCTTCTTTTACGCTGCGGCCATGTTGGAACTTCCCAAACCTGAAGTCATTTTCACGCACGAGAGTGACTTGGACGGCTTCGTGGCGGGCGCGCTCTTGCAGCGGCTGGCCAAAAAAATCCACGGCGCGCAGCCGCGCTTGGAGGCGTATCACTACAATTACTGGAAGCTGCGCGACCTGCGCGAGAACGCGGCATGGGTATCGGATTTCACCTTTGAGACGCGCATGGACAAGGCGCAATGGGTCGTGGTGGATCATCACACCACCGAGATTCAACCGAAATACGCCTCGCTCATCCACGACACCAAAAAATCCGCCGGGCTGCTGGCTTACGAACTTTGCCGCGAGCACGGGCTGGCCTCGCCCGCGCTGGATCGCATCGTGCATTTGAACAACGTGGCGGATTTATTTCTGGAGAACGACCCGGATTTCGGCACGGCCTGCGATTACGCGAACTTGGTGAAGGTTTATCAGTTCTGGAATTTGCACGCGCTCGTCGGGAATGAGATTGAAAAGCTCCTCGACCATCCGCTGCTGGAGGTGATGGCGGTGAAGCGGCGCGTGGAAGATCCGCTCGGCTACGCGTGGAGCAAAAATCAGGTGACGGAAATTTCGCCAACGGTCGGCTGCGTGGACACGGTCATCGGCAACACCAACCTGATCGTGCACCAGTTGCTCGAAGCGGGCGCGACACCGTATCCGGTGCTGGTCACGCTGTTCAAGCGGGCGAACAATCTGGTCATCGCCAGCTTCCGCAGCCGCAACGGCGAGGCGCTGAAGGTGGCGGAGAAATTGCAAGGCGGCGGCCACGCCAACGCCGCCGGTGCGCTGCTGCCGAAGTCTGTGAAAAATATTCCGGACGCGATTGATTACCTGCGCGCCATCCTGCAACCGAAAGCGGGCGCACCGTTGAACTCGATGGAGGGTTTGTTTGCCTCGGTGGCGGTGGAGAAGCGGAATTAACTCGCGCTGGATTCCCGCCAAAATTTCCCTAAACTCTCCGCGCTCGACAAATGAATCTCGCTTTGGAATCGCTTGGATTGATTGCCGGCAGCAAGTCGCTGCCGTTTGAAGTGGCGCGTCTGGCGCGCGCCGCCGGCGTGAAACGCATCGTCTGCGTGGCCTTCGAGGGCGAGACGGATCCCGAACTCGCCAAGCTCGTGGACGACATCGTCTGGCTGCGCGTTGGGCAGCTTTCTAAACTCATCGGCACGTTCACCGAGCGCGGCGTGAAGCAGTGCGTGATGGCCGGACAAGTCGCGCCAAAAAATCTTTTTGACCTGCGCCCGGACCTGCGCGCCTTAGCCGCACTGCTGCGCCTCAAAGAAAAAAATGCGCACACCATCTTCGGCGCGATTGGCGATGAATTGAAAAAAGACGGCGTGGAACTCATCACCGCCGCGCCGTGGCTCGCGCCCATCATGCCGCAAACCGGTTTTCATCTGGGGCCGAAACTTTCGGACGCGCAGCGCGAAGACGTGGCTTTTGGTTTCCGCATCGCCAAAGAAATTTCCCGGCTGGAAATCGGCCAACTCGTCGTCGTGAAAAATGGAACCGTGCTCGCCGTGGAAGGTTTTGAAGGCACGGACAAATGTCTCGCGCGCGGCGGCGAACTCGGCGGCAAGGACGGCGGCGCGGTGGCGGTGAAAGTTGCCAAGCTCGGCCACGACATGAGATTTGACCTGCCCTGCCTCGGCGCAAAAACGTTGGAGACGTGCGCGGCAGCGAAGATTTCCGTGCTCGCCGTAGAATCCGGCAAAAGTATTTTGCTCGAACGCGAGGCCGTCGAGCAGCTCGCCCAGAAAAATAAAATCACCATCACCACGGTTGCTTAAGCTATCAACCATCAACTTGTAACCATCAACTTTTCCAATGCTAAAATCCCACGAACTCCTCGGCTTCATGTCTCCTGCGCTCGCGGCGGACATTTTAAGTTTCACCTTTGACTCGGACAAGCCGGCCTACCGCGCCACGATGGCGGCGGTCGCGTCGGCGAAAAATGTTCGCCCCGTCTTCCTCGAACGCCAGCCGCGCGATGCGCGCCATGCGACGATGATTTCCGCGCTGGCCAAGCCCACTCTGGATGCCGCCGCCGCCGCCCTGCTCCGCGCGTGGCTCGTCAAAAAACACGAGGCCATGCTGATTGATTTTCTGGACGCGCTCGGCATCAAGCACGACAAAGGCGTGGTGGAAGATCTGCCCGCAACGATGGACGACGCGAAGCTGAAGCCCGCCGTGGAAATTTTGCTCGGCAAGTATCCGCACGAAACCGTGAGCGTGTATCTGAACGCATTCAACGACCTCAACGGCGCGGGCTGGCCGAACTTGAAGGCGCTGCTGGAAAGCGATGCGCGCTTGCAGTTGGGCAACCACGCCTGAGTGCTGGCGGCGGTTTTTGGGAATTATGTCATTGACGGCAGTAAGCCGTGCGATGGGTGTGCCGCGCCAGCGGTGGTGTTTTTCGCGCTGCAAAAAACCCATCGCCGCTTGTCCCGCCGTAATCGGATGAAGGCGGAAGCGCAGCGTCAGGCGACGGAATCGTTCGCGCACCTGAAATTTTCACACCTCGAAGTGACCGCTGCGCGGTCAATGTTCGGTCGCAGCGCGACCGAACCTACCGCCCGCTTCCGTCAAAGACATAATCCCGCTGGTTTTTTATTTGACGGGCGGCGGCAAGGCTTTAACGTGCGGCGCATGAACCCATCTTTGAATCCGGTGCGCGTGGCTGACCGCTTGGCGGTCGTCAAAAAAATTTCCATCCTCTGGATTGCACTGGGGCTGCTCGCGGCGTTTTCACCGGCGCGCGCGGAAGGGCCAGACTCGGATTATCTCGTGGTTTATGCCGTGATTGATCAGGCGGATGCGCTGAATCAAAAAGGCAAGACCAGCGCCGCCCACGCCAAATACGTTGAGGCGCAACGAGCCTTGGCGGAGTTCCAAAAAAATAATTCCGGCTGGAACAACCAGATGGTGGCTTACCGGCAGAAGTATCTGGCGGAAAAAATTTCGGCCACTTCCAGCGAGGCGGCAACCGATTCCAGCAGTTCATCTCCGTCTGCAAAAAATTCCGTCGCCGCCAAGTCGCCGGTCAAGCTGCTGAACGCGGGCAGCGAGCCGCGCAAAGTTTTGCGCCTGCATCCAGCCGTTGGCGACAAGCAGACGACGACGATGACCATGAAGATGGCGATGACGATGTCCGCCGGCGGCGAGACGATGCCGGCAATGGATTTGCCCGCGATGGTCATGACGATGGAGGTCGCGGTCAAAGACGTTTCGACCAATGGCGAAATCAGCTACACGGTGCTTTACAGCGAGGCGGATACCGAAGCCGGCAAGGACGCGAAGTCGGCGGCGAGCGCGGCGTTGAAGTCGTCCATGGCTGGCCTGCGCGGAATGTCCGGCGAAGGGAAGATGTCCGATCGTGGCATTGTGAAGTCGCTGGAAATGAAATTGCCGCCGGAGGCGGACCCGA
>JBEEMY010000291.1:0-3940 GCA_041192415.1 Verrucomicrobiota bacterium
CGCCACGCTGAAGTCCGGCGCGGGAGCATTCCATGAAACGGAATCAAGGTAACAGGTGTTCGTCCAGCCGGCGCTGGTGTTGAACTGGATGCCGAGATTATGGAAGGGCGACACGGCGTTCGCCGGCACGGTCAGGGACAGTGTGTTCCAGGCGTTCGGCGTGAAACTTGTATAATAGCTACTGCTCCATGAATAATTATTGTCCTGCATGTAGGGCTGGAGGTTGGTGATGCTGTAGCCGCTCGGAATCCAGACATGAAAGGTGATCGTCTGACCCGGAAGGACACTCACATTGCCAATCGACACTGACGATTGTCCCGCTGCCGTGCTGTTGATGTTCACGGCCAGCGACTGCTTGCCGGCATAGTGCTGCGCGTTTGAAGTCACGATGCCAGCGATGACGCCACCGCCACCAAACCACCGCTGCGCGTCGGTTTCAAAGTTGAACTGCGCCGGGTCGGGGTTGACGCCGGTGGTCGTCGCGTTGGCCTCGGCGGAAAAGCCGGAAGACCCGGAGCCATTGACGGCGACCACCTGATAATAATAGGTGGTGCCGCCGAGGAGGTTGGTGTCCGTGTAATTGGTGCCGGTGATGCCGGTGGCGAATGGCGCGATGGCGCTCTCGTAGCCGGATTGGTTCGCCCGGTAGAGACTGTAGCTGGTCGCCCCGCTGCCGGCAGTCCAGGTCAAAACCACATTGGTGTTGCTGCTGACCGCAGCAGTAAGGCCGGACGCGGCGTAAGGAGCGCCGTTCGGCGGCGGCGGTGCGATTCCGCCGGTCAACACCGCAACCACATTCGTGCCATTGATCGCGCCGGTCGTGTAGTCGAATGGACTGCTCGGTGTGCTCCAGTAAAACGGACTCAATCCGTGGCGTTGCGCGGAATCAACGAGGTATTTGTTCCAGTAAATCGCGGAAGCACTGTTCCACGCGGCCTCCGTGGCGTTTGTGGAAAGGACGCTCTTCCCCGCCGCCTGAAATTCGCCCACCAAAACCGGGATGCCCTTGCTGACATATATGTCGGCCAGTTGTTGGAAGCCGGAGTCTATCGCGCCTTCCTCGGGCGCGCTGCAATTGCGAGACGGGTTGCCGGAGTAATGGTAAGCCGGCCCCCAAAAAAACAGCGACGGACCCCAAGACGCATCGCCTTGCAATTGTGTGAACTGAAACGGCGTGTAGTTGTGATACTCAACCATCAGACGGTTCGCAACTGTGTCCGTCGGCAACGCATTCAACCACGCCGTGTCTCCGCTGCCTTGCAGCACCAGCCAGCGATTGGTGTTGTTGCCGCCGACGGCGCGCACCGCGTTAACGAACGTCTGGTAGTAATACATCAACGTTTTCACCACATCGGGACTGGCTGAATCCGGCTCGTTGGCGGCGGCAAAGAGCAAATGGTTGTCATAACCGGCAAAGGTGGTGGCGATCTGCGTCCAATAGGAATTCACCTTCGCATTGATGACGGGATTAATGTTGGTCGTGAGGTTGGAATCCAGCCAGCCGCCGTCCCAGTGAACATTGATGACGACATACATCCCGGAGGCGATGGCGTAGTCCACCGCCTGTTTCACCTGCGCCATGTAATTGGAATTGATCGGATAGGTGTTCCCGTTGGTCGTGGCATTGGAATCCCACGCGCACGGGATGCGAACGGCGTTGAACCCGGCGTTGGCGGCGGTGTAGATCGGCGCCGCGCTCGGATACGAATAACCCCAGATGGCTTCCAATGAATTTCCCAGGTTCCACCCGTAGCATGGATTCGGCAGCGGCATGGAGGCGGGAATGTTGGTGGGAGCCGCTTGCAGACCCAGTGAAAACACCGCGTCAAACTTGTGGGTATTGCCAGTGGTTATGGGGCCACCGCCGGTGGGAACCAGCGCCATCTCGCCGCCTGCGTAGGCGTTCGTCGCCACCGCCATCGCAGCATAACCACCACCAGAAGGCTGTCTGCCGAAAGTAAACGCATAGGTTTTGTTCGTGCCCAGCAGCACATTCAGCCCGCTCCACTTCAGCCAATTGCCGTCGGTGAAACCGGGGTTCGCCGTGCTGAACGTGATGAGCAGCGTCGCCGTGCTGTTGCTCACCGAGAAAATGCTCAAATAATACGTCGGCGTGCTCGCGGGCGTGCCGTAACCGCCGCCGGAATCCAAGCCCGCCGTCTTGATGGCGACCGACACCAGCTTCATCGTGTTCGTCCCAGTGGTGAAGGTCTGCCCAGGAGGCGGATTGTTGTCGGTGTAATAATTTTTTCCGTCAGGAAAAGTCTGGTTGCCCTGGGTCGAGAGCTGGGAGATGTCGTTCGCGCCCGGAGTTGGCGCAACCGCGCCGAGGTTCACAAGCGTTTGCGCGTGTATACTACCCGCCAAGCCGATAACGAGAAGTGGCAATACAAAACGCAGCGTGCCAGCAACCCGGCGAAAATTCGGCACACAAATTACGTTTGCAAAAGAGGACATAAATAATATCTACGGCAAATCAACAATTCCAACAATCGTCAGTTTTAACGACAACAGTCGCGGTAGTTTCTGCCGGGGTTAAAGGCATCCCGCGCAACATCGCCCCCGTCACGTCGACATTGATCGGCGTCAAATCAAGTTTCAGTTACACTTTACCGCCGCCAGTATCGTAGTTATCAAATTCAAGACGCGTTGAAAAAATCTTTACCCGTCAGGGTGTCCCAAGCGCACCCGCCTTGGCGCGTAACGCGATGTTGCCCCCCGCCAGCGGGGATAATTTTCTGAACAGAGTCAATTGCCTCCCAAATTTGCTCGGGATTCCCCCTCCACACCTGCCATCAATCGGAGGATGGATTCCTGTGTCGCGGCGGCGCACGCGAGTTCTCCGGCTAGGCGGCCTTCGCGCATGACCATGACGCGCGTGGACAAATTGATGACTTCCGGCAACTCCGATGAAATCAAAATCACCGCGAGTCCTTGTTGTGCGAGTTCGTCAATCAGGCCGTGAATCGCCGCCTTCGCGCCGACGTCCACGCCGCGCGTCGGTTCGTCCACGATGAGCAGCCGGCCGCCGCGAGCGAGCCATTTGGCGAGGACGATTTTCTGCTGGTTGCCGCCGCTCAAGGAATTGACTGGAGCATCCAGTGAAGCCGCTTTCACGCGGAGCCGATCAAAGTATTGCGTGGCAATTTCTTTTTCCTTGCTCCGGTTCAACAGCCCGAACCGGCTGAGTCGATCTAGGATCGCGAGGCTGATGTTCGCCTGGCAGGCCATGCCCGGCACGCAGCCCTGACGTTTGCGGTCTTCGGGAACTAGGCCGATGCCGGCGCGCAGGGAATTCTTGATTGAACCCAGCTTCAGCGGTTTGCCATCCAGTTCAACATCGCCGGTCACGCGCCGATCCAATCCGAAAATCGCCTTGGCGACTTCGCTGCGGCCAGCGCCGACGAGTCCCGCGAAGCCGACAATCTCGCCCGCCTTGACCTCGAAGTTCACGTTTTCAAAACGGCCTGGCGAAGCGAGGTTGCGGACGCGCAACACGGTTTCACCGACCAGCCCGGCAAGGTGTTGCGGAAAATAATCCTGCACGCTGCGTCCGATCATCATCTGCACCACGGCGTCCTGCGTCATCTCGCCGCGCGTAAGCGTGCCGACGTATTGGCCGTCGCGCAGGACGCTGATCTTGTCGCACAACCGGAACAATTCCGGCATCCGGTGCGAAACGTAAATCATCGTGATGCCGCGCGTCTTTAATTCCTCGATGAGCCGGAAAAGATTTTGAGCGTCGGTCTCCGCCAGCGAACTGGTCGGCTCGTCGAAGATGAGAATCTGCGGATTCGTGCCCACGGCGGCGGCGATCTGCACCAACTGTTCCTGCGCAGTGGAAAGCTCGCTCATGTTCTGCCAGACATCGAGCTGCACGCCGATGGCCGCGAGCAATTTCTCCGCGCGTCGCCCCATCACCTCGCGGTCCAACATCACG
>JBEEMY010000292.1:0-4246 GCA_041192415.1 Verrucomicrobiota bacterium
CTCGTATCGCTGCTGGGTTGCGCGACGATTCTGGCGGCGGACAAGCCCAACATCATTTTCATTCTCTCCGATGATTTGGCGCAGGGAGATCTGGGCTGTTACGGCCAGAAGTTGACCAAAACGCCGAACCTCGATCGCATGGCGGCTGAGGGCACGCGTTACACGCAGGCTTATTGCGGCACCAGCATTTGCGCGCCGTCGCGCACTTCGTTGATGACCGGGCTGCACGTCGGACACTCGCCGGTGCGCGGAAATTATGAGATCAAGGCGATGTCAGCATTCGGCTCGGGCCAGCTTCCGTTGCCCGAGTCCACGGTGACCGTGGCGCAGATTCTCAAGTCCGCCGGTTACGCCACCGCCTGCACCGGCAAATGGGGCATGGGACAATTCGATACCACCGGCAGTCCGCTGAAGAAAGGCTTCGATCATTTCTTTGGCTACAACGGACAGGTGCAAGCCCACGAATATTTTACCTATGCCCCAGACCTGATTCTCAAGGATACGCTCGACTGGGTGCGCGCCCACAAGGATGGCCCGTTTTTTCTCTGCGACGCCACCACGCTGCCGCATGGCAACTTCGAGATCAATGACCTTGGCGAATATGCGAACCGGGAAGGCTGGACGCAGCAGCAGAAAACTTACGCAGCCATGGTGTCTCGGCTCGACCGCGATGTGGGCGCACTATTCGCACTGCTCAAGGCACTCAAGATAGACCAGAACACGCTCGTGATTTTCGCGGGCGACAATGGCTCATCCTTCGAACCAAACACGCCCGTGGGAAAACTTTTTGACCAGAGCATGGGCGGCACACTGCGCGGTTTCAAAAGCACCATGTATGAAGGCGGACTTCGTCAGGCCGCCATCGCCCGCTGGCCCGGCGTCATTCCCGCCGGTCGTGTGAGTGACGAACCGTGGGCCTTCTGGGATTTTCTGCCGACCGCCGCCGAACTTGCTGAAACCAAGATTCCCGCGAATTGCAAACCCGATGGTCTATCGCTGGTTTCCTTTCTGAAAGGCGGCGCGTCACCGAAGCGTGAATATTTCTATTGGGAGTTACACGCGGGTCAACCACTGACCGCGATGCAAGCGATCCGTTTTAGCGACTGGAAAGCCGTGAAGAACGGACCGAATGCACCGATGGAGCTTTACAACCTTCGCGAAGATTCCAGCGAAAAAAACAATGTTGCCGCTGGTCATCCAGACTTGGTGCTGAAAGCTAAAACTCTGATGCAACAAGCCCGCGTGGACGATCCAAACTGGCCGATGCAGCCACGCCCAAAACAGAAGCAACCATAGGAATAACCAATCATGCGACCTGCATCCATATACTGTATAAACAGCCTCGTCATCGCCGTTTTTTTTGGCGCATTCCTTCATCCAGTTTGCGCGGCAGAGAATTCAGCCGCTAATGCGAAAACAAAGCCGAACATTTTATTCATCCTCGTGGATGATTACGGCATCAAGGACGTGGGCGTGGAGGGTAGCAAATTTTACGAGACGCCGAACATTGATTCACTCGCCCGCAGCGGGATGCGCTTTACGCAAGGCTACTCCGCTTGCTCCGTTTGCAGTCCGTCGCGAGCGAGCATTTTACTCGGCCAGTATCCTACGCGCCACGGCATCACGGACTGGATTGGCGAAGAGACGGGCAAAGATTTCGCGGGCAAGCGTCAGGCAAAATTGCTCGTGCCAGAATATGTTCACCAATTGCCCGCCGATGAAACTACGTTGGCAGCAGCGCTCAAAGGCGCGGGCTACAAAACTTTTTTCGCGGGCAAATGGCATCTCGGCAACAAGGGCGCATGGCCGGAAGATCGCGGGTTCGACATCAACAAGGGCGGCTGGGAAGCCGGCAGCCCGGATGGTGGCTACTACGCTCCCTGGAATAATCCCAATCTTCCCAGCGGTCCGCCCGGCCAATCGCTGACTCAACGTCTCGCGGATGAAACCATTTCATTCATCGAGCAAAATACCAACAAGCCTTTCCTCGCTTATCTATCTTTCTACGCTGTGCACGGTCCGATCCAAACCACCAAGCCGCTCTGGGAAAAATATCGAGCGAAGGCCTCCACGCAGCCGCAGCCGAAAGAGCGTTTTGAAATCGACCGCACCCTGCCCGTCCGCATCGTGCAGGACAATCCGATTTACGCCGGACTTATTGACGAAATGGATAACGCCGTCGGTCGCGTCTTGAAAAAACTGGATACTCTCGGTCTGACCACCAACACGATTGTCGTGTTCACCAGCGACAACGGCGGCGTGGTTTCCGGCGATAGTTTCAGTTCCTCGGAACTTCCCTTTCGCGGCGGCAAGGGACGCCAGTGGGAAGGCGGCACGCGCGTGCCACTTTATATCCGCGCGCTTGGCCTCACGCACGCCGCTAGCGTTTGCGGCACGCCAGTGAGCGGGATTGATTTTTTCCCGACGCTGCTTGAACTCGCTGGCACAACCTCCGCGCCGAAGCAGACCATTGATGGCGTGAGCCTCGTGCCGTTGCTTAATGGCGGCAGCCTACCGCCGCGTCCGCTCTTCTGGCATTACCCGCACTACGGCAATCAAGGCGGTGAACCGAGTTCCATCATTCACGCGGGCGACTGGAAACTCATCCACTATTGGGAAGATGGTCGCAACGAACTTTACAATCTGACCGTTGATGCAGGCGAGCGGCACGATTTGTCTGCGGCAGAAATAAAACGCGCCGCCGATTTGTGGTCGCAGTTACAAACGTGGCTGAAATCCACGGACGCAAAAATTCCGCAGCCCAATCCCGATTATCAATCAGACTGGGCCGATCGAAAACATCAAGCGGCGTTGAAGCAAAGAGAAAATCTCGAAAAACAGCACGCGCAATTTCTGAATCCAAAATGGCAGCCCGATCCGACCTGGTGGAAGAGCCAGCAAACGACGGACTGAATTTCCAAAAACTTTTTCCATGAAGCTCGAATCCAATTCTCCTCAAGCCCAGTGGGCGCGGCGTGATTTTCTGAAGCTGTCGGCGGCGGGTGCACTAGGGCTAGCCTTCGCTCAGTTGCCAACGTTCGCCGCGCCGCTGACCCGCGCGGATTTTGAAAAGCTCGTGCCGTCGGATAAAAAACTTTCGCCGGAATGGGTGAAATCTTTGTTCGAGCGCGGCAAGCCGGAAGTTTTACGCGGCGAGGAATTGAAATTTGTCGGGATGCCGGTCGGCGGCATTGGCGCGGGCCAATTGTATCTCGGCGGCGATGGACGGCTGTGGCATTGGGATATTTTCAACCAGTTCATTTTCACCGGCGCGGAGCATTACGCCAAACCGATGATTCCAAGTTCGCCGTTGGTGCAGAAATTCTCGCTGAAGTTCGGCGACAAAGTGGTGTCGCTCGACCGCGATGGATTTTCCGACGTGAGTTTTCGCGGCGAATATCCGATCGGCGTCGTGAACTACGCCGACACGAACGTGCCGCTCACCGTGAAGCTCGAAGCTTTCTCGCCCTTCATTCCACTGAACACGGACGACTCCAGCCTGCCCGCGACAGTGTTTCAATTCACGGTGAAGAACACTTCTGCCGCGCCGATAGAAGCGACTCTTACCGGCGAAGTCGAAAACGGCGTGTGCCTGCATCACCGCAAGCGCAGTGGCGTTTTGAACAATCGTTTCGTGAACGCCAAGGGCGCGACGATGCTGCTTTGCTCCGCTGTAGGCGATACCGACATAAATAAATTGCCTGACTTCGGCACGATGTCGCTCGCGTTGCTGGGCGATGCGGATGCAACGAGCGGTGATAAATCCGCTGCGTTCAACGAAAAACTCATCGGCTCGCTCGGTCGCAAGTTGGCACTCGCCGCTGGCGAATCGAAGACGGTGACGTTTATCCTCACTTGGCATTTTCCAAATCTGTCGCTCAAAGATTCGTTTACGGATTGTGGACGATTCTATGCCACGAAATTTTCTTCGGCGCAGGCCGTTGCGGAATATGTCACCGAAAATTTTTCACGGCTCGAAGGCCAGACGAAGTTGTGGCGCGACACATGGTATGATTCCACGCTGCCGTGGTGGCTGCTAGACCGGCTGTTCATGCCGGTGTCGATCCTCGCGAGCGCCACCTGCCAGTGGCGCAAGGACGGACGGTTCTGGGCTTGGGAAGGTGTACGCTGCTGTCCCGGCACTTGCGCCCACGTTTGGAATTACGAGCATTCGATGGCGCGGTTGTTTCCCGAACTCGAAAGGTCGGTTCGTGAGATGCAGGACTTCGGCCCGGGTTTCGTCGAG
>JBEEMY010000293.1:0-3928 GCA_041192415.1 Verrucomicrobiota bacterium
GGCCAGTAAAATTCGCATGGCAAAATCTTGCCTGCTCCGCCGCCGGAAGAAAACTATTTTGAAACGGCACTCGCCAGTGGTTTGATGGTGGTGTTTTTCGCGCTGCGAAAAACCCGTCGCCGCTTGTCCCGCCGTAATCGGATGAAGGCGGAAGCGCAACGTCAGGCGACGGAATCGTTCGCATACCCAAAACTTGCCGCGCCACAAAGTGACCGCTGCACGGTCAAGCCAAGTCGCAGCGCGACTTGGCCTACCACTTTCTCCACGCGCTCGACAAAACATTTTTCCAGCAGCATCCTTCACGCATGGCATTTGAACCGGAATCAACATCGCAGCTCGACGCGTTGTGGCGGGAATACTCCCGCGTGTTTCAGGATTGGGACGATCTCACGCTCGCCCGCTGGCTCGCGCAGACGCTCGGCCAGCTTGAGGGCCGCGCGTGGCGGCTTTCGCATCCGCTCGTCGGCGCGTATCGGCTTGCCGCTAAAATTGGCCATGACCGGGGCATCTGGCAGAAACGCATTGCCACTCCGCCCGCCGCCTACGCTGAATCGCCGTGTTGTCGTGCGCCGATGCTGCCGCTGCTCACACGCGATGTCCGCACGGAAGGTTTGATCTGCCAGCATTGCAACGAAGTTCTGGTTCCGTTCGATGACATTCCCGCCGAGCTGCGCGAACCGCTCACGCTTTGGGCGCAGCAATACGAACCCGTCCACGCCGTTGCGCATTGGGATGACCGCCAGCGCCGCAAGTCCGGGAACTACGACGATGCCTACGAACAAGCCGCGCTGGAGGCGGAAAAGCTACTCTCCTTCGGCGGCCGCGATCTCGCGCCCAAACTTTTGGAAAGCTACGCCTCGGTGATTTGGGAGGACCAAGACGAATGTCTCGAAGTCCGTCCGGAAGATGTGGCGGTGTAAATTTCCGTCTCACCACCGCGTGCGGTCAGTGAGGTAAAGCCCGGAGAGCAGCGTTTCCAGTGGGAAATTTTTCAGCGGAAAGCCGGCCGGAAGCTGGTTGGCCACGACTGTTTTGATCGTGAAATTTCCCCAGCTATCCACCCCGCCTTGCAGGCACTCGGAAAAAAGTTTTCCATCCAGCGTGTTCAACGACAGGTAAAGCGCGTGCACCGGCTTGATGTAATCGTTCAACTGGAAAAATTCATACTGCGAATTGATCGTGGTCTGCACGCACTGGCGGTCGCCATACCACGCCACAGCCCACGGGATGTCGCTCATCATCAGTTCACCGGGCTGCATCCAGCGGGAAATTTTTTGCACGTCCGGCGGGTAATATGGCGGATAGGAAACCGTCGGCGCCTTGCTGACGAGCGTCGTGACGAGCGGTTGCCAGACGAGCGCGACGAGCACGGCCACCACCGCGAATTGCGATTCCAGCGACGGCCGATCCATTTGGCCGAGCAGCGTCAGGAAGAACGCCAGCCCAAACATCACCACGAACGGCGTGAGCAGCACGAGCAGATTTTCCGAATTTATTTCCGGCGTGACGGACGAAAGCTGGGTGCGCCCCAACGCTTCCGCCAGAATGAAAACTCCCAGGCACATCAAAATAAAATAACGCAGCCGGCGCGCCGCAGATTGGCGCAGGCCAATCAGCAATCCCGCAAAAAATAAAACGCCCAGCCAGCCGCCGAAACGAAACAGCTCGCCCTGCAAGATCACCTGCAAGTTGTCCAGCAGCTTGCGCGCGTAAGAGGTCAGCCAGTAGGCCGAGGTCATGTCCGGATTGATGGATTGCATCAGGCGATTGCCGGGGAAACCGAACGTCCCCTCCACCACTGCGTAGCCCGCCGTGCCGAACAGTGTGCCGCTGACCGCGAGGTTGCGCGCAATCCACGGCGCAACCACCAGCACAAACGTCAGCACCGCCGCCACCGCCAGCCCGCCGCGACGGACGCCGCCGAACAGTGCGAAGAAAATTGTCACCGGCACAATCAGCCAGCCGAACGAGTAACGCGTCAACATTCCCAACCCGACCAACATTCCCGCGCTGATGGCGAACAGGAACAGCGTGGAAATTTTTGGCGCGGAGGCCCGCCCCATTTCTTCCACCGCCACCAAACACCACGCTAACGCGAGAAAAATCACCAGCAGCAACAAAGTAGATTGGCCGGAAACGCTAAAACTCCAGAGCGTTGTCGAGGCCAGCGTGAAGAGCGCCGCCAGCCACGCCGCCTGCGCATCAAACAATTTCCGCGCGAGCGAAAACGTCAGCAACACCACGGCGAGCAACAGCAACTGGTTGAGGATGGCGATGCGAAACTCGGGCATATAGCGCCGAAAATTTCCGCCTTCCGACCAGAATGGTTTTCGCAATTCCACTTTCCATTGCGGCATCCACGCCTTGAACCAGCCCGCGAGCAGCACCGGATAAAGCGGCGCGTTGGCCAGATCCGGATGCGGCGAGTTCAGTTGCGCGAAGTCCGTGACGTTCGTGGAAAAAACTTCCGCCGGTTGCGCCGCGCGGTTGTGTTTCTGGACGAGATAAATGCTGAACGGCCGGACGTAATCCGTCGTGAACCCGTGACCATCGGCAAGGTTGCGCGCGACTTGCGCCGCGTCCATCGCCTCGGGCGAGTTGAAGCTGCGATACACGCGCGTGTCATACAACACGCCCAGCGCCACGAACGCCGACAGGATGACCAGCACGGAAATAACCCGCGCGCCGCGCCCGACTTCCAGCGTGTGGATGACTGACTGAACCTGTTCCGCGATTCTCATAAAAGTTTTTCTCCGACAAATCAGAAACCTTCCAAGTGATACTCGTGCAGCTTGCGATGAAACGTCCGCCGACTCATGCCTATTTTTTTGGCTGCGTGCGTGCGGTTGCCGTCCGTCTCCTTCAACGCGCGCACAATCAATTGTTTCTCCGCGTCCTTCACCGTCAAATCTTTTCCCTGTAAGATTCTTGGCTCCACCGCGCCGCCGTGCCGCACCGAGGCCGGCAAATCCCGCAGCGTAATGCGCTCGCCCTTGCTCAAAACCACCGCGTGCTCGATGGCCGTGCGCAACTCCCGCACATTGCCCGGCCAATGGAATTTCATCAAGGCTTCGAGCGCGTCCACCGTGAAATCCTGCACTGGCTTGGAATTTTCCTTCGCAAACTCACGCAAGAAATTTTGTGCCAGCAGCGGAATGTCGCCGCTGCGCTCGCGCAACGGCGGCAGTTCAATCTCCACTACGCGCAGCCGGAAAAATAAATCTTCGCGAAACTTCCCGGCCTTGACGAGTGCCTCCAGATTTTTATTCGTCGCCGCCACGAGGCGCACATCGGCGGTCAACGTTTTATTCGAACCAACCCGCTCGAACGTGCGCTCACCGAGAAAGCGCAGCAGCTTCACCTGCACTGTCGCGTCAATCTCACCAATCTCGTCGAGAAAAAGTGTCCCGCCCTGCGCCAACTCAAAGCGCCCAATGCGCCGCTCGTGCGCGCCGGTGAACGCACCGCGCTCGTGGCCGAACAGCTCACTCTCCAGCAACGTCGCCGCGAGCGCCGCGCAATGCACCGTGACGAACGGCTGCTTGGCGCGCGGGCTTAACTGGTGCAGTGCTTTCGCGATGAGTTCCTTGCCCGTGCCGCTTTCACCCAGCACGAGAACGGTGGCGCGGGTCGGTGCGACTTGCTGCACCACGTCAAAAATTTCCTTCATCGCTGGCGATTCGCCGATGATGTTTTCCAAACCGAACTTGGAATCGAGTTGCTGGCGCAGCGAAACATTTTCGACTTCCAGATTCTGCTGCTTGAGCGCGCGGGCGATGCGCATTTCCAATTCATCAATCTGCAAACGGCCTTTCGCGATGTAGTCATCCGCGCCTTGTTTCATCGCATTCACGGCAAGTTCTTCCGAGCCGTAAGCCGTCATCAAAATGCAGATCGGCGGCTTGGGCAGCGACTTTGCGCGCGAAAT
>JBEEMY010000294.1:0-3904 GCA_041192415.1 Verrucomicrobiota bacterium
GTGCCGGCGATGCGCTGGCTGATCATGAAGATATGACGAAGAGCAGCATCAAAATCGTGACCAACCCGACCAAATACAGTGGGACAAATTCACGCAGAAGATAGAAGGGAAGTCGGCAAAATTCAAGATTGTCATCACTGCACTGGCAATCTCCCCGCCTCCTGCTCATCGGTTAGTCTTCCTCTGCCTCACACACGCCCCCGCGCGAGTCTCAAACCTCGATGCAAGATTAGTCTTTGTCGCCATCTCACGCGTCCAATGCAGCTCGTCGGGGATCTGCCAGAGCCGCGCAAAGCGCTGGTTGTCCTTGAAGATTCGCTGGCACTGGCGCAGCCGGAACTGGAAAGGCAGATTGCAAAATACTTTTCCACGCATGCGGCCGCAGCCCAGCTGGTCCGCCCGCCGCTGTTCGTTTGCGGCAGCGAGACCGCCAAAAACTCCCCCATAATCGTCAGCGAAATCCAGTCACACATTGACCGCCACCACATTGACCGCCACTCGTATCTCATCGCCATCGGCGGCGGGGCGCTGTTGGATGTCGCAGGGTTCGCCGCTGCCACCGCGCATCGCGGCGTGCGCCATGTCCGCATTCCGACGACGACGCTCTCGCAGGCTGACTCGGGCGTGGGTGTGAAGAACGGGCTGAACGCCTTCGGCAAAAAGAATTTCATCGGCACATTTGCCCCGCCGTTCGCCGTCATCAATGACTTTAACTTTCTCGCCACCCTCGCACCACAAGACAAACGCGGCGGCTACGTCGAAGCCGTAAAAGTCGCCTGCATCCGCGACGCAACATTTTTCAGCGAACTGGAACGCGACGCGCAAAAACTCGCCGCCTTCGAGCCGGACGCGATGAAACATCTCATCCGCCGCTGCGCCGAGTTGCATCTGGAACACATCGCCACTGGCGGCGACCCATTCGAGATGGGTTCCGCCCGCCCGCTGGATTTCGGCCACTGGGCCGCGCACAAGTTGGAGCAACTTTCACGTTTTCAGATTTCCCACAGCGACGCCGTGGCCATCGGCATCGCGCTCGACGTGGTTTACTCGCGTAACCTTGGCCTGCTCACCGCCGCCTCGGCTGAAAGGATTTTGAAACTGCTTGAGCAACTTGGCTTCAGACTGTTTGCCGACGAACTGCTCAATGCCGATGACGCCAACCAGCTCACCATTTTAGCCGGCCTCGAAGAATTTCGCGAACACCTCGGCGGCGAACTGACCATCACCTTGCTGCAAGAAATTGGGCGCGGCGTGGAAGTCCACGAGATGAATCCACAAAAAATCACCGAGGCCATCCACGAGTTGAAGAACCGGATTTCAAAACGCTAATCTGCGCTCATTTTTACCCGGCCTTGATGATTAGCGTTTATTAGCGTGGATTAGCGGTTAAATTTATTTCGTGCAACGCATCGCCGTCATCAACGTCGTCGGCCTCACCGAGGCACTCATCGGCGAGCACACGCCGCGCATCGCGGGGTTTGCGCGACGCGGCGCGCTCGCGAAGATTGCGCCCGCATTTCCCGCCGTCACCTGCACCGCGCAGTCCAATTATCTCACCGGCAAAACGCCCGCGCAGCACGGCATCGTCGGCAACGGCTGGTTCAATCGCGAACTGGCGGAAGTGCATTTCTGGAAACAGTCCAACCACATCGTCCACGGCCAAAAAATTTGGGATGCGCTCCGCAAAGAATCTGAAATCGTAAATCGTAAATCATCAATCGCAAATGCCTTTTGGTGGTTCAATATGTTTTCCAGCGTGGATTACGCCATCACCCCGCGCCCGATGTATCCGGCGGACGGACGAAAGTTTTTTGATGTTTACTCGTCGCCGTATTCCATCCGCGAAGAGATTAAAAAAAATTTGGGCGAATTTCCTTTCTTCGGTTTCTGGGGGCCAGCCGCTGGAATTAATTCGCCGAAAGGCAAAGCCGATTGCGCGACGCGCTGGATTGCCGAGTCCGCCAAGTGGATGGAAAACAAATACTCGCCGACGCTGAATCTCATTTACCTGCCGCATCTGGATTACAACTTGCAGCGGCATGGACCTTATTCTGTAGCAGCCGACGTGAGTCGGCTCACTTCAAAAAAGGAGATTCAAATGAAGCCAGCTCACGCTGGCTGCTACAACCTCAATCCCGCCATCCTCGGTGATCTTCGCGCGATTGATGCCATCGTCGGCGACTTGCTGGATTATTTTTCCAAGCGCGACGTGCAAGTCGTTCTGCTGTCCGAATACGGCATCACGAACGTGGACACGCCCGTCCATCTCAACCGTATTTTTCGCGAGCAAGGCTGGCTCACCGTGAAAGAGGAACTCGGCTTGGAAATTCTCGACGCGGGCGCGAGCAAAGTTTTCGCCGTAGCCGATCATCAGGTCGCGCACATTTATCTCAATGATCCGGCGCTGGAGCCATCCGTGCGCGCCGTGCTGGAAAAAATCCCCGGCGTGGAAAAAATTCTTGGCAACGCAGAGAAAACCGCCGCCGGCATTGACCATTCGCGCGCCGGAGATTTGATTGCCATCGCCAAGGAGAACGCGTGGTTCACTTATTACTACTGGCTCGACGACGCCCGCGCCCCGGATTTCGCTCGCACCGTGGACATCCATCGCAAAGCCGGTTACGACCCGGTGGAATTGTTTCTCGACCCGAAGATTCCGCTGCCGAAATTAAAAATTGCGTGGCGGCTGCTGCAAAAGAAATTCGGCTTCCGCATGTTGATGGATGTGATTCCACTTGATGCCACACTGGTGAAAGGCTCGCACGGGCGGCGACCGGCGAATAAAAAAGACTGGCCGGTCTTCATCACACAGAAAAAAGAATTGCTCGGCGCTGGTGAAATAGAATCCACGCAAGTTTATCAAGCATTGCTCCGGCATTTCGAGACGACGTGACGGCTTATTTTACATCACGCTGATAATTTTTGCAGGACGGACTTCTTTGCCGAGTTTCAGCTTCAACGCCTCGCCGGATTTTTTGCCGATGAGCTGTTCGCCGAGCGGCGATTGCGGGGTGATGACGAGGATTTCTTTTTTGTCGTGGATGATTTCAGTGCCGCCCGCGCGCGGGCCGAGAAAATAAAAGTTTTTCTCGCCGCTCATCTCCAGTTCCACCAACGCACCGACGGCGATGGCGTCGTCCGCCGCGAACTTGCGCGCGGCCAGCCCTTCAAAATCCGCGATGGCCGACTCGATCTCCGCCACCTGTTTCGACTGGCCGCGCGCGAGGTAGGAGGCCTCCAGGCCGCGCGTGTCGTATTTGTTTTCCGCCTTGTTGGATTCGTGCGTGGCCTCGGCGCGGGAGAACTGCGCGGCGCGCAAATAAACTTCCAGCTCGCGCGTGAGCTTGGCGATGATTTTTTGGATGACGGCGCGTTTATTCATTTCGGCGGCGGAACGTGTAGCGGGAAAGTGGGTGGATGGCAAAAAGATTGTCGCACGAGTTTGCGCGGCAGCGGCTCAACGTCGCAGCACTTCCCGGTAAATTTCCAGATGCCGCCGCGCCACGACTTCGGGGTGGAATTTTTTCAAAGCGGCCATGCGCGCCGCCGCCGCGAGTTGCGCGGACAGCGCGGAGTCGTCCAGCAACCGCGCGAGCTGCTGGCTGAAGGTTTCCGGTTTTTGCGGGTCGCAGAAAAGCCCTGTCACTTCTGGCTCGATCAAATCCGGCACACCGCCTACCGCCGAAGCCAGCACCGGCACACCCGCGGCCATCGCCTCCAGCACCGTCATCGGGCAATTGTCTTCCAGCGTGGGCAGCGCGAGAAACGAGGCGCGGGCAAAATAATTTTTCAGAGCGGCGCGCCCTGCAAAGCCCGCGTGTTCGCACCATGGCCGCGCCCGCACGAGTTCCAAAAATTCGCGGCCATAGTCGTCGTCCGCCACCTCGCCGAGAAAAATGAGTTT
>JBEEMY010000295.1:0-3897 GCA_041192415.1 Verrucomicrobiota bacterium
CGGTGGAGTTGGCGCGTTTGACGTTGTAATTGGTGGCCCCGCTAACCGCAGTCCAAGTGATAGTCACCGTTCCAAAATTTGTCGTGACGGCTAGGTTGATGGGCGCGGTCGGCGCTGGCTGCGGTGGCGGTGGCAACAGAGCCAGCCCAGTGCCGGTAATTTTCCGAATGGTGTGATAGAAATCTTCCGAAACGTAAATGGAGCCATCGTAGGCGTAGGCGATGCCGTTGGGCTGGCGGGACTGGGCGTTGGGCGCGATGGTGTCAGGCAAAAATACTGTGCCATCATACCAGCCGGGGAACGTGCCGCCCCAGTAGTTGGAAGCCACGCCGGAAATGTTGGTCACGGCTCCGCTGGTCAGCACGGCCTTCAAGCGGTGGTTGCCAAAATCACTGACAATCAAAGTGCCGTCGCCCGTTTCCGCCACGCCATAAGGCTGGAAAAATTTGGCGGTGTTGCTGATGGAGCTATTGTTGACCGTGATAAAATCACCCTTGCCGTGAAAGCCCGCGTTGGTGGTGACGACTCCGGTATTCGGATTGATGAAAAGAATGCCATTCCGCCCGGCATCGCAGACGGCGAGCTGTCCGTCGCGTTTTACGGTGATGCCCTGCAACGAGCAATTGCTGGCCGTGATCTGGGCGATCTGGGTCTTGACTCCCGTGGTGACGGAATACTTGAAGACCCGGTTGCTGGCGGTCACAAAAATGTTGGTGTTGAAGTCCACCGCCATACCGGCGGCGTTGGTGATTTTGTTCAGGTTGGTGGCAATGAGTTCGCCGTTCACATCGAACTGGAGCACATAGCCGTTGGTTCCGTTGCCGCGGTTCAAAACAAAAATGTTGTAGGAAAGATCAATGGCCACGCCCACGGGCTTGCTGAACAAATTGGTCGTCGGCACATAATTGGTCATCGTCAGCAAGGTGGCCGTGATGCTGGGGGTAAAGGTAAAATCAACGAGCCGGACGGTGTTGTTGTCCCGGTCAGCTACGAGGAGATAATTACCAGTCTTGTCAATGGCCAGCCCGCACGGGTTGCGAAAGAGGGCTTGTGTGAGCGTGGTGCCATTCCGGTAGCCTTGGTATTTGGGGGAGACGTTTGGATCGCCACCACCGAGCGTGGCGACTGACGCTGCTTGGGCAAAATCACCCAGCAGCAAGCTTAAGCCAGCCAGCAAACAGCACAGGGCTGACATCGGCGGTTTAACAAGGTTGTATCTCATATGTTAGGCTCTAGTTGTGGTTCCAATTGGATGATCAGTTCAACAATGGAGCTATTATTTTTTATCAAACTCGCCGGGAGCAGGAGATGGGTTGGCCCAGTTGCCGCGCGGTTCGCCGCTGTCCCACCAGCTATGCGGGTTCATGGACTGCTTCATGACGTGTTCTTTCTGATGGAGAAAATCCGTCGGAGCCGCGGTGAAATCATCATCCTTCACGATGGTCGGCGTGAGGAAAATAATCAGGTTGTCTTTTTCCATGCCTTTGTCTTCGCTGCGGAATCCCCAGCCGAGCCAAGGGATGTCGCCCAAAATCGGAACCTTGGAATAGGAGGAGGTGGGGTTGTCGCGGATGAGGCCACCCATGACCAACGTGTGGCCATTCGGAATCAAAACTTGGGTCAGTAACCGGCGCGTGTCAAAGATGGGCACGCTGAAGGAGAAACCCGCATTGCCGCCACCGCCTGAAATGCTGACCTTCTGGTCACCAAAGTGCGAGGAGAGTTCCGGGGCGACGCGCAGCCAGATTTTGTCGTTGGCCGAAATGCGCGGGGTGACGCGGAGAATCGTGCCGATGTTGGAATACGTGACCGAGGAACTACCGGAAGAATTTTGCGTGCCCGCACCGACACTGATGACGGGGAACTGGCGGGTGACTTCAATCTGCGCCATTTCATTATCCAGCGTCACCACCTTGGGCGTGGACATAACCTGTGCATTGTAACTGGCGTTGAGGAATGAAATCGTGGCGTTCACACCGTCGGCATTCATGAAGGCGGTGTAGGGAACCAAGCCGGCGGCGGTGCTGGCGGAGAAGCCGCCCTTACCAACGGTTTGCAGCAAATTCAGCACGCTTTGAGAACCATCTGCCGCCACGGGATAACCGGTGCCAGGAGTTGTGCTGCCCGAGCCGCCCGCGCTCGTTGGAGAGGTCACGCGGCTACCGGTGGTGTTGCCGTTGCCGAAGGTGACATTCTGCGCGCCGAGAGTGGCGGTCCAGTCCACGCCCTTGGTGGTGTGCGGCTGCGAGGAGATTTCCACCAACTTGGTTTCAATCAAAACTTGGCGCGTGGGTTTGTCGAGTTGCTTGATGAGAATGTCCACGGCGGATTGTTCCGGGTCAGTGGCGACGACGACCATCTGGCTGGTGCGCGAATCCGCGAGCACTTTGCTACGCTTGTCCGTCAGCGCGGGCTGCACGGATTCCACCATGTTGGAGACGGAGGCGTATTGCAACTGAATGACGCGGGTGATGAGCACCGGCGGAGCGGTGGGGTCTTTCATGGTGATGCGATCAATGCCGGTTTTCTTGTCGCGATTGATTTGCAGGTTGTAATTGTCCAACAAGGCGAGCAGCGCATTTTCGGCACTGATGTTTTCCCAGCGGATGGAGAGCTGCGGTTCGGCTTTGATCTGGCCGGCGGCATCGGCTTCGCCGTAACCAATCTTCGGGTCGAGCATATAATTGATGCCGGCCTGGCGCGCGAGATTTTCAATGGCGGTGCGGATCGGCACGTCGGAGAACTGGATGAGCGGGATGCTCGTCGGGGCGGCGGCCACGATTTCGGCGGCAACCACCGCGTTGCTGTTCGCAGTCGCTTCGGCAGCGGCCACGGTGTTCGTGTTCGCGGCGGCGTCGGTCGCAGCCACGGCATTAGTATCTGCGGCTACGGTTGGCGCGGCGGCGGCGGGAACTGGTTCGGGGGCAGGGGCGGGAACTGGCGCGGGAGCGTCGGCAGTCGTGGTGACGGCCGGGGCGTTGGTGGTTTCAGTCGGCGCGGTGGTGTTGGTCTGGGCATTGGCGGCGATGAGGCCGGTGATGCCAGCCAGCAACAGGGAGTAGGCGATTTTTTTCATGACTAGGTTTTGGTTTTGGTTTGCGCTCCGTAAATTGGTTTTAGTTCAGACCGACGGGTAAATCAATACTTGATTTCGTGGCGTGCGCCGTTGACTTCCACGACGACTTTGCTGGAAAGAATTTCCACGCAGCGCAAGTGGGCGCGGCCACCGGTGACGAGCACATCGCCTTCATCGCCAACCATAAAGGAATGGTTGTTGATGATGACCATGGGGCGACCCCGGACGATGGAAAAACCTTTTACTACGAGATTATTGAGTTCCACCACATGAACGGTGGCGGCTTGAGTGATTTCAAAAACGCGGGTGGATTCTGGAAAAAACGGGTCGCGGCCATCGCGCACGCTGGCGGGCTGTGTGAAAGCGGAGCGAACCGGCATCAGCGGTGCGGGCTTGGCCGACGCGGGTTTAGCAGCGGGCGCGGGTGTTTTGTCCGCCGCCACGGCGGCGAGAGTCAGCGCAAAAAATAGGGTGGCTAAAGTTTTCACGCAGTTTCAGGTGTTGGGCTTCACGAGGGTGATGACTTCCATCCGGAACGAAAGTTTTTCCGTGCCGCTGCCTTGGCTGGGTTCGATGATCAGGTTGATCATCCGCATATGCGGAAAATTATTTTCAAAGTCGGAGACAAATTTTCCGAGGTCGTGGAAAAACGCGCTGCCGTTTAGGGTTATCTTGGCCTGCCGGTAAGGGAAGCTCGCGAGCACGTCCACGTCGGTGACGGTCGGCTGCGCAATGCTGGGGATGTCCACATGGTAGTTGGCCTTGAAGCGACGGATGGTGTCGTAGGTCCAAGCGTTCACGTCGCCGCTGGCCACGTCCTG
>JBEEMY010000296.1:0-3894 GCA_041192415.1 Verrucomicrobiota bacterium
CATCGTCGGCCATATGCGGCCGGATGGCGATTGCATCGGTTCGCAGCTTGGGCTGGCGCTCGCGTTGAAGGCCGAAGGCAAACGCGTCACCGTCTGGAATCAGGATTCTATTCCGCAGAAATATAAGTTTCTGAACACCGAAGGAATGTTCGAGAAGCCGAAGCACGGCGAAAAATTTGACTGCGTCATCGCCACCGACTGCGCGAGCTTTGAACGGCTTGGCAAAGCGGGCGAGTGCATCGGCGAACGGAAAATTTTCATCAACATTGACCACCACGTCAGCAACACCCGCTACGCCGATGTGAACTGGATTTCACCGCGCGAACCGAGTTGCGGCGAATTGATTTACAAGCTGATGACCATCGCACGCTGGCCGATCACCAAGCCGATTGCGGACTTGCTCTTCACCGCCATCTCGACGGACACTGGTTCGTTTCAATATGCCACGACGCGTCCCGGCACATTTCACGCCGGCGCCAAGCTTGTCACACGCGGTGCGAACCTTGCGAAAATTTGCGACGAAGTTTATCAGTCGTATCCGCTATCCCGCGCGAAACTGCTCAAGCACGTCTATTCCAAATTCCGCTTATCGCCCGACGAGAAAATTGCGTGGTTCTGGCTCAAGCAAAAAGATTTCACCCGCACCGGCGCGGAGAGCGACGACACGGAAGGTTTGATTGACCACATCCGCGCCATCGAGCCGGTCGTCGTCGCGTGCGTGTTTGAGGAAATTGGTCAAGATCAGACGCGCATCAGCCTGCGTTCCAAGAGCGACAAAGTGAACGTCAGCGAAATCTGCAAACAGTTCGGCGGCGGCGGCCATCCGGCAGCGGCGGGCGCGCGGATTGCCGGCACATCGCTTTCCACGCAACGCAAAGTTATCGCCGCGCTGAAACGCGCGTTGAAAGCGGCGAAGTAATTTCATTTTTCATGCAAGATTTCACCGCCATTGACGGCGCCATTCTCGTTGATAAACCGGCCGGCCCAACCTCGCACGATGTCGTGGATGCCATCCGCCGCAAGTTTGGTATCAAGAAGGTCGGGCATTGCGGCACGCTCGATCCGAACGCGACCGGGCTGCTCATCATTGTGTTGGGACGTGGCACGAAATTATCCGAGCGGCTCATGGGCGATGACAAGGTTTACGAAGGCACGATCAAGTTTGGCGAGGCGACGGACAGCTATGATTGCGACGGCGAAATCACGGCTTCGCTGCCCGTGCCGTTGTTGACGCTCGACCAGTTGAACGAGGAAGCCGCGAAATTTATCGGCGATCAGATGCAAATTCCGCCGATGGTTTCCGCCATCAAGAAAAATGGCGTGCCACTCTACAAGCTCGCGCGCAAGGGCATTGAAGTGGAGCGCGAACCGCGTCTGATCCACATCTACAACTGCCGGTTCACCGATTACACCGAGCCGTTGGGTCAATTCCGCGTGGCTTGCACGAAGGGGACTTACATCCGCAGCATCGCGCACGACCTCGGCCAGAAGCTCGGTTGTGGCGCGCACCTGACGACGTTGCGGCGCAGTGCTTCGGGAAAATTTGATGTGGCCGATGCGCTGCCGCTGGATGCGATTTTGAAACTCACGGTGGCGGAACTGGAGAAGCGCGTGATGCCGTTCTTGAAACTCGCGGCGGCGTGAAACAACGTGCTTCCGGCATCTTGCCGGAAGGTCTAAACTTATCGCTTATCGGAAAATTTGTGCTGCCGGCAAGATGCCGGCAGCACGTTGAAGAATGAAACTCATCCGCGCCGCAACTGAACTGGGCAATGGCAGCCGTAAGGTCTGCCTCGCCATCGGTGTGTTTGATGGCGTGCATCTCGGTCACCAGCAGATCATCCGGCAGACGATTGCCGATGCGCGGCAGCACGATGCCGTCGCGGTGGTCATCACGTTTGACCAGCATCCCAACGCGATTGTCGCGCCGGATAAAGTGCCGCCGCAGATTTTTTCCCGACCGCAAAAACTGCGCGCCATCGAATTGCTCGGTGCGGATGCGTTGCTGGAAATTCCCTTTGATAAAAGTTTCAGTGAGAAGTCTGGGGAAGTTTTCATCCGCGAACTGGCGCGCGATTTTGGAAAGATCTTTTCCATCTGCGTGGGTGCGGATTTTGTTTTTGGCCGCAAACGCAGCGGCAACGTGGCGTTGCTGAAAATGCTGGGCGCGGAGATTGGTTTTCAAGTCCACGGTCAGGCGGCGGTGGCGTTGGATGGCGAGACGGTGAGCAGCACGCGCATCCGCGAGGCGGTGCGCACGGGGAATCTGGACGCGGCGAGCCAGATGCTTGGACGGCCTTACACGATTTGCGGCGCGGTGGTGGCGGGCGACCGCATCGGCCACGCGCTTGGTTTCCCGACGGCGAATTTGGAGGTGATGAACCGGGTGCTGCCGCCGAACGGCGTCTATGCCGCGAGCGCGCTGGTGGCTGGAAAACTTTTCCGCGCCGCGCTGAACATCGGCGTGCGTCCGACGGTGGCGGCGGCGCAACCGGTGTTGCGCGTGGAGGCGCACTTGCTGGATTTCGGTGGCGATCTTTACACGCGCGAGCTGGACGTGGAAGTCGGCTCGAAGCTGCGGGATGAACAAAAATTTTCCTCGCCTGCGGAATTGCGGGAGCAGATTGCACGCGACGTGGCGGCGGTGCGCGCTTTGGTTTGAAAACCGAGTTTTACCAAGGTTTTCATGGGGTTTCTTTCGTTTGTGGCTGAAGATTATCCTTGAAATTTCTGCCCAAGACGGTAGCATCACGGCACGTCGGTCTTCTGGAGTTCGCGATTCCAAGATTCAAAAGTGAACGCGGGTTTGTCGTCAGAAGTCGCAGCGATAAGGGTTGGGGAAATTATTTCCTCTGAACTGAAACGGTCATTCCCGGTCAGATTATTTATGTTGAAACGCAAAGTTACGCCGTCAAATAGCGCCAAGAGCAGCAGCCCTCGCAGTGTGAAACCCGCCGCCAAGCCTGCCAAAGTCGCCAAGCCTACAGCCGCTCCGGCTCGCCGCCGGTTTGTTATTTCCAGCAAGGCACTCAAGCCGGATGCGCTGAAACCCGATGCGGTCAAGTCGAAAGCCGTGCCGCCGGTCGCGCCCGCCGCTAAAGCTACCGCCAAAGCTCCAGCCAATGGCCAGCCCACCGCGACGCTCACTTCGGTGGATTTAACTGAGACGATCAAAACGCTCATATCTCTGGCGCAGGAGCACGGCTTCGTCACCTATGACGATATCAACGACATTCTCCCGGACAACTTGAGCCCCGATGATCTCGACGCGTTGCTCTCCAAGCTGCGCAGTCTCGACGTGGAAATCGTCATGGATCAGGCCGAGGCCGAACGCGCCGAGCGCACCAAGCAGCCGGAACAGGCGCAGGAAGAAGCCGTGGACGAGGACGCGCGTCTGGAAATTTTGGACGACCCGGTGCGGATGTATATGAACCAGATGGGCAAGGTTCCCTTGCTCACTCGCGAACAGGAAGTCGAAATCTGTAAGAAGATTGAAGACGCGGAAGTCGCCATCAAAGCCATCGTTTATGGTCTTGGTTTCACGGCCAAGGAACACATCGCCATCGCAGAAAAACTATTGTGCGAGCCGCCGAAGGAACGCTTCGACCGCGTCATCGTGGACAAGAAAATTGCGAATCGTGACGGGCATTTGAAAGATTTGCGCAAGCTCGTCAAAAAAATCCACGCCGCTGATTCCAAGGTAGACGAGAAATATTTTCAATGGCAGAAGGCGCAGCAGAAAGGCCGTAAAGAAGCCATCGCCAAGGAATTGAAAAAGATGGGCGCAAAGCTGCAGGAAATGTTCGGCAAGTTTTACTACAAGCAGAAAGTTGTCGAGGAAATGATTGTCGTTGCCGGCAACATCTACGAAAAATTTCAGGCCAGCCTGCGCCA
>JBEEMY010000297.1:0-3869 GCA_041192415.1 Verrucomicrobiota bacterium
TCGGTTAGGATTTCATCCATGAGACGTTGGTTATTGCTGGTTTGCTGCGCGGTGGCGCTGCGCGTGAGCGCCGCGCCGATGGGCATCATTGTGCCGGCATATTTTTATCCGGGCACTTTGTGGAGCAGCATGAATTGGGCGGCGGGTCAGGTGCCGTTGGTGGCCATCATGAATCCCAACAGCGGACCGGACACGACGCAGAATCCGGATTACGTGGCGGCGGTGAACAGTCTGCGCGCGAGCGGCGGCAAAGTGATCTGTTACGTTTCCACGAGCTACACCACGCGCAACACGAACGCGGTGAAGTTAGACATTGATCGCTATTTCAGTTGGTATGCGGTGGATGGAATTTTTCTCGACGAGTTCACGAATGATTCCGATACCAACCATCTGAATTATTACGCGACGCTGTATCAATACATCCAGACGAAGGGCACGAACCTGCTGGTCGTCGGCAATCCCGGCATCAACACGTTGGAATCTTATCTCATGCGGCCGTGCGCGGATGTGCTGGTGACGTTCGAGGTGGACACCGGCTACGCGACGCACGTCGTGGATGGCTGGGTGACGAATCATCTAGCGCGGCAGTTCTGCCATCTGCCCTACAACGTGGCGAGCGCGGCCACGATGACGAATGACGTGAACCTAGCCGTCGCGCGCAACGTCGGCTGGATTTATGTGACGGGTGACAGCGGCGCGAATCCGTGGGACACGCTGCCGGCTTATTGGACGAACGAGGTGAATTACATCCGCTCGCAGAATCTCGCGCAGCCCGCGACGCAGTTGAGGGTGCTTTCAGTAAGCAATCGTGTGCCGACCTTGCAGATCAATGGCAGTCCGGGCGCGTATGAATTGCAGGCCAGCACCAATCTTGCGAGCTGGACAGCCATCGTCATCGTGAGCACGAAGACAAATACGCTGCCAGTGCAAGATTCCACCGCGACGAATTCCTCCAAAAGGTTTTATCGGACGCGCCAATGAGGGGTGACCGATGTGTGCGGCGGTCCACCGTTATCGATTCGAAAGCTCCGTCCGGAGCGAAATCTTTGTGGCCATCCACGCCACCCGATTCCCCGGCGGCTCGCCTGGCTTTCAAAAATGTAACTTTGGGTTTCGTGCCCGAACGCCTAGGCTATGCCTTCATTCAACGAACCAACGCATGAAAGGCAATTCATCCACGGCACATTTTCTCAACCGCGAATTAAGCTGGCTGGAATTCAACCAGCGCGTGCTGGACGAGGCGGGCGACCCGACCAACCCGCTGTTGGAGCGGCTGAAATTTTTCACCATCGCCAGCTCGAACCTTGATGAATTTTTTGAGGTGCGCGTCGCGGGCCTGAAGCAGCAGATCGAAAGCGGAACCAGCGCCCGCAGCGTGGATGGGCTGTCGCACGCGGAAATCTTTTCGGCCATCAACCAGCGCGTCCGCAAGATGGTCGCGGATAAATACGCTTGCTGGCACAACGAAATTCAGCCGGCGCTCGCCAAGCATAAAATCCGCATCCTCGAGTTCAGCGATTTGAAAAGCGCCGACCGCGACTGGCTGGATAAATTTTACCATGACCACGTCCGCCCGGTGCTGACGCCGCTGGCGATTGACCCGGCGCATCCGTTTCCGCAACTGTTGAACAAGTCGCTCAACTTGATGGTGCGGCTGGAGCTGCCGAAGGACGGTGTTTCGCACACGCATCTGGCGGTGGTGCAATGCCCGGCGATTCTCCCGCGTCTCATTCAACTCCCGCGCGACGACGACCGTCGCGATTATATTTTTCTCGGCCACCTCATCGGGCATTTTCTCGCCGACCTTTTTCCCGGCACGCTGATTCTCGGCTACTGGCCGTTCCGCCTGACGCGCAACAGCGAGTTGTATGTGGACGAGGGCGACACGCCGAATTTGCTCAAGGCGGTGGAAGAAGAATTGCACCGTCGGCGTCGCGGCAGCGCCGTGCGGCTGGAAATCACCACCAACTGTCCCAGTGAAATTCGCGCCGCGCTCCTGCAAACGCTCGGGCTCACGGAAAAAGATTTGTATCTCGTGGACGGCCCGATGAATCCTTCGCGCCTGATGATGCTGTATGCGGGGAGCCATTCGCCGGAATTGCGCGATGCCCCATTCCTCGCACCCGTCGCGCCGGCGTTGCGCGGCAAGAAAGATTTGTTCGCCGCCATCCGCGAGCGCGATGTGCTGTTGCATCATCCGTTTGAAACGTATTCCAGCGTGGTGGAATTTCTCGAACACGCCGCCACCGACCCGGACACGCTCGCGATCAAGATGACGCTCTATCGCACCGGCGGCGACGAACGCATCGTCGGTGCGCTGATGAACGCGGTCAACAACGGCAAGCAAGTCACCGCCGTCGTGGAATTGCGCGCGCGGTTTGACGAGGCGAACAACATCGAGTGGGCGCGCAAGCTGGAGGAGAACGGCGTCCACGTCGTCTATGGTCTCGTCGGTTTCAAGATTCATGCGAAGTGCGCGCTCGTAGTCCGCCGCGAAGGAAATGAGATCCGCCGCTACGTTCACCTCGGCACGGGCAATTACAATCCGAACACCGCCAAACTTTACACGGACTTGAGCCTGCTGACGTGCCGCCCGGAATTCGGCGAGGACGCCACGAATCTTTTCAACCTGCTCACCGGCATCTGCCAGTTTCAGGGCATGAAAAAATTAGTCGTCGCGCCGTTTGATTTGCACGCGCGGCTGCTGCAACTCATCGCGCGCGAGGCGGCGAATGCGAAGCGCGGCCTACCCGCGCGCATCATCGCCAAATTTAATTCGCTCGTGGAACCGGAATTGATCGAGGCGCTTTACGTCGCGTCGCAGGCGGGCGTGAAGATTGACCTCATCATCCGGGGCATCTGCTGCCTGCGTCCCGGCGTGCCGGGCTTGAGCGCGAACATCACCGTGCGCAGCATCATTGACCGTTTTCTGGAGCACAGCCGGATTTATTATTTCGACAACGCGCACCAGCCGGAAGTGTTCGTGGGCAGCGCGGACTGGATGCCGCGCAATCTTTTCCGCCGCATCGAAGTGGTTTTTCCCATCGAGGACGGCATCCTGTGCGACCGCGTCATCCGCGAAATCCTCGGCGTGGCACTGGCGGACAATGTGAAGGCAAGATTCCTCGGCGCGGATGGAATTTATCGCCGCGCAAAAATTGCTCCGGGCGAAAAACCGCGCCGCAGCCAGTCGGAATTCATGGCGCTGGCAACCCCCAAGGTGGCGGCCAAAGCGAAGGGGAAAATTCCACGCGTGGAACTCGTGCCCTCGCCGTTCCCGAAAAAGCGCAAGCCGTGAACGGCTTCAACCGCCGCCCGCCCGCTGCAAATTGTTTCAATCACGTTACAGCCGGGTAACAATTCGGTTAGGCTGCTAGTCTGGGATTGCTCAAGTTATCCCGAGTGCTAAAAAGTCGAGTCGTCATTGTGTTATGAATGCCGACCAAACCCATCTCGACTTGAACTCCGACGAAACGCTCTCCTGCCGCTCGGTATGGATTTCCGATGTCCATCTCGGCACCAAGCACGCGCGCGTCGAAGAGTTGCTGGAATTTCTCCGCGTGGTGGATTGCAAATATCTCTACCTCGTCGGCGATTTGATTGACGGCTGGGAACTCAAGTTCCGTTGGTATTGGCGCGATGATTACAATGTGCTCATCCAAAAACTTCTCCGCAAAAGCCGCAAGCAGACCAAGGTCATCTACATTTCCGGTAACCACGACGAGTTCATCGAACAGTTCATGGGGATGCGTTTCGGCAGCGTGACGATTGCGCCATTTGAAAACAGCTTGGGCTACAGTATTTTTGTCGAAGGCAACCCTGACCCCGTGGCGCAATCGGCGATCATTGTCAGCGCCAGCGCCGGCGGC
>JBEEMY010000298.1:0-3868 GCA_041192415.1 Verrucomicrobiota bacterium
GATGACGGCTTTCACCCGGTCGTCATCGGCGGCGCGGTCGAGCTGGGCCTTGATGACTTCCACCATGTTGTTGCCGGCTTCGTTGGCGGAATGGCTGGTGATAATACCGTCCACGGTGATGACGGCGATCTTGTTGCGCGAATCGTTGTCCTCCAAAATACATTCATCGAGCTTCGGGCCGACGTCGCGCGCGGTGGTGTTTTTGAAACCGTGATTAAACGACAGCGAGCGCGACACCGACTGGCCGATGATGACGAGTCCTGCGCAGCCGAGCAGCAGCGCGAGAATGATGGACGTGATCATCCAGCCCCAACTGCGGCGCGGCTTGGGCGCGGGCGGTGGCGTGATGATTGGCGGCGGAGAAAACGGCGGTGGTGGCGGGACGGCTTGCGAAAAATTCGGTGGTGTTTCCATAGCGCGGTGAAACTAACGCAAAGCGGGCAGGGCGGCAAACTGCAAAATATTTCCCCTGCGTTCCGCCCGCGTTTCCTGCATCATGTCCTCATGTCGCTGACCAATGCCAAAATCCGGGAACTCAAAGCCCGCGCCCAACGCCTCGACCCCTTGCTCAAAGTCGGGCATGAAGGGCTGTCGGAAAAATTTATTGCCGCGCTGGATGTCGAACTCACGCGGCACGAACTTGTGAAGGTGAAGTTCTCCGATTTCAAGGATCAGAAAAAAGTTCTCTCGCCGCAGCTTGCCGAAAAGACCGGCAGCGAACTCATCATGCGCGTCGGCAATGTCGCCGTGTTGTTCCGCCCAAAACCAGCTTCTCCCGAGCCTGCGGGCGATGAATAAAATTTCTCCAGACTTCGCTGCCGCGCTGAAAGCCGCCGGGCTGAAAGATTTTTTCGCCGGTTGCACGGCCAATCATCAGCGGGAATACCTCAAGTGGATTGACGAGGCCAAGAAGCCGGAGACCCGCGCCGCGCGAATCCAAAAGTCCACGCAGATGATTTCCGCGAAGCAAGCGCAGGAAGCTGGCGGGGAAAAGCGGCGTTAACCCGGTTTTCCAAACAGGCACGGACAAAACCCAAGCGGTGTCTCACAATGCTTTCAGAATTCTCTGTTGACGGTGAAACATTCGTGGCTAAAATGTCCGTTCTATTTTGGTAACATTTAACTAACAAAAAATTATGGCAGTAAAAGTAGCTATCAACGGATTCGGCCGCATCGGCCGGATGGTCTTCCAGGCGCTCTGTGATCAGGGTTTGCTGGGCAAATCAATTGACGTCGTCGCCGTCGTGGACATGTCGCCGGACGCGGAATACTTCGCTTATCAGATGAAGTATGACTCCATCCACGGCAAATTTAAGCACGCCGTCTCCACTGAAAAGAGCAGCCCGACGCTCGAAGAAGCCGACATTCTCGTGGTCAATGGCCATAAGATTAAATGCATCGGCGCCGTGAAAGATTTGACCACGCTACCGTGGAAAGCGCTCGGCGTGGACATCGTCATCGAATCCACCGGCCTCTTCACCGACAGCGAAAAGGCGAAAGCCCACATCACTGCCGGTGCCAAGAAAGTCATCATCTCCGCGCCCGGTAAAGGCGACGTGAAGACGATTGTCATGGGCGTCAACGAAGGCGAATACGTTCCCGCCACGCACCACATCATTTCCAACGCCTCCTGCACCACGAACTGCCTCGCGCCGCTCGTCCACGTGTTGATCAAAGACGGCTTCGGCATCGAGACCGGTTTGATGACCACCATTCACGCGATGACCGCCACGCAGAAAACCGTGGACGGCCCGTCCAAGAAAGATTGGCGCGGCGGCCGTGCAGCGAGCATCAACATCATTCCGAGCACCACCGGCGCGGCGAAAGCCGTCGGCGAAGTGTTGCCCGTCACCAAAGGCAAGCTCACCGGCATGGCCTTCCGCGTGCCGACCGCTGATGTCTCTGTGGTTGACCTCACCATCCGCACCACGAAGGACACGAGCATCGAAGAGATTGATGCCGCGTTGAAGAATGCCTCCAAGACCTATCTCAAGGGCATCCTCGGTGTGACCGACGAAGAACTCGTCTCCACCGACTTCATTCACGACAACCGCAGCTCCATCTACGACAGCCTCGCGACGTTGCAGAACAACTTGAAGGGCGAAAAACGCTTCTTCAAGATCGTGAGCTGGTATGACAACGAATGGGGTTACAGCAACCGCGTGGTTGACCTCGTGAACTACATCACGGCGAAGGGAATCTGATTCTCTGACGAAATTCAAAACGGCGAACTGGAAACAGTTCGCCGTTTTTTTGTTTTTCAAAGTGGTTGGATGTTCAGCCATCTTTGCAATTGGCATCATTGTTTCTTTTTTGGTGGGGCTGGTGTCAATATCCCGCTGTTTGTAACTCCGCCGCAAACATCCCAAACGGCAAGTCGGCCATCCGGAAGATGCGCAAACTGCACCTGCTCATAGTGCCCAAACTTCCACTTGCCAGATTGCTGGACAAATGTTGAAAGCTCCGCATAGTCGTTCGGGTAACGTCGATATTGGTCATGAAAAGCCCCGCAGCTGTCTAACAAACAAAATGTGGCGTCGGTAGGGCGCTCCGAAACATGGCCAGAAACGCACCCGTTTAGAAGCGCGATGCCACCGACTGTAATTCCAAGCCATGATAATGTAAGTAAGCGACGCATGATGTCTAATAGTGAACGGACGAGCCGTCATTTAGCCAATCCCCTTTCCCGTTCGGACTCTATTTCCGCCGCCAGTTTCTGTCCACGAAATTATGGCAGCGGTTGAGGCGGGTAGGGCGCGCCACTCCGTGCGCGCCGTCGTGGTGAACCAGGACGCATCCATTCCAGCCAGCGGCGGTCAGAGGACTGACCGCCCTACCATGGCGGCGGTTTGGGTTTGAGCGGTGGTTTTCTTCATAAATTCCTCAAAGGGAAAGCTTAACGCCAGAATTGCCGCGTCTGACCCCCTCTGGGAATCGGTTAATTCTGCCTTGGAATTGACTAATTTCATCAAAAACACGGTTAAATCCGTGTCGGATTTACTGAAGTTTGTGGCGGACTTACCTAATTGAACGACGGAATTACTTAATTCCGTGACGGAATTAAGTAATTCTGCCTCTGACTTGGTTAAGTCTGCGACGGATTTACTTAAATCCGCGACGGAATTAGGTAAGTCCGTGGCAGATTTACTTAAATCTGCGGCCAAGACGGTTAAAACCGTGACAGATTGGCTCAATGGGGCGGTGGAAGCGGGCAGGGCAAAGGAGGGCGGCGGTGTCCCGTGCGGCGCGGGATCGGTAGCCGCCCCTCCAATCGCCGAAACGAATGGAAAGATTCCCAATCTGGTAGCAGCGAACGTGAGTTCGCTCATTCTAAATAACCGGTAAAAGTTAGAGCCGACTCACGTCGGCTGCATAGAATTACTGCTTCCCCTTCACCAGCGCCTCGACCACTTGCGGGTCGGCGAGGGTGGAGACGTCGCCGATCTGGTCGGTCTGGTTCTCGGCGATCTTGCGCAGGATGCGGCGCATGATTTTACCGGAGCGTGTTTTCGGCAAGCCCGGCGCGAATTGGATTTTATCCGGCACGGCAATCGCGCCGATTTCTTTGCGGACGTGATTCGCGAGTTCTTTCTTCAACTCGTCGCTTTCGGCGATGCCGTCCTTCAAGGTCACGAACGCGTAGAGCGCCTGGCCTTTGATGTCGTGCGGCATGGGCGCGACGGCGGCTTCGGCGACTTTCGGATGGCTCACGAGCGCGCTCTCGACTTCGGCGGTGCCGATGCGATGGCCGGAGACGTTCACAACATCGTCCACGCGGCCGAGCACCCAGTAGTCGCCATCGGCATCAATGCGGCAGCCGTCACCGGTGAAATACATATCCTTGAACGTGGCGAAATAAGTGTTGATG
>JBEEMY010000299.1:0-3867 GCA_041192415.1 Verrucomicrobiota bacterium
CACGCCAAGGTTCGCCGCCACGCGCAGGAAGCCGGTGGCGAAGGCGGAGTGCGGATGAATTTTTTGCTCCAGCTTGGCCTCTAGTTTTTCCGAGGCAGCATCCAGTTTCGTGGCGACCTTGACCGACTTGGCGAACAGAAATTTGCAGCCGAGAAACAGCAGGAATACGAAACTGCCAACTTGCATCGAAGCTTTCATGATGCCGTGGTCAATGAGCTGCGACAGACCCGTGAATGAAATCGTGCAATAGATTACATCCATCACCGTCGCGCCGAGGCCAATGAAAAACGCCCAGCGGAAACCGCGTTGCGAACCTTCGTTCAGGATGGTCAGGTTGATGGGGCCGACAGGAATCGAGGCGAACATCAGCGCGCACACGAAGCCCGCCAGTGCGGACAGCAAAACTGGATGCGTCGCAGCCATTAACCCTCTGCCTCCGCGTCGGCGTCATCGTCCTCTTCGATTTCCTTGCGCCACGCGCGCGAGATGTGCGGGCGCACAAAACCGTAGAGCAGGTAGCCGGTGAAGAACAACGGCAGGACGTAATACAAAATCTTTTCGCGCAGGACGAGCAGGCAGCCGACAAACATGGCGGCGATGACCACTTTCAAAAACGTCGTGCTGGAACGGAAGCCGAGCGACTTGAAGCTGGGATAACGGACTTCGCTCACCATCATCGCCGAGAGAAAAACCAGCACGATTGGCAGCGCCCAACCCCAGTAGCCGAGGTCTTTTTCTTTTTCGTTCAGCTTGATGATGAAGAGCGTGAGCGACGCGACGAGGCCAGCGGCGGACGGAATCGGGAAACCGAGAAAATCTTTGCCCGCGCCGGGAAGATTCATCGAGGAAAGACAATTGAAGCGTGCCAGCCGGAACGCGCCGCAGATCAAATAGATCGAAGCGATGAACCAGCCGAGTTCTGCGTATTCATCCGGCAAGGCGTTGTGCAACACGACGCGATGGACGAGAAATGCCGGAGCCACGCCGAATGAAACCAAGTCAGCGAGCGAATCAAATTCGCGGCCAAACGGACTTTCGCAGCCGATCATGCGCGCGACGCGGCCGTCGAACAAATCAAAGATGCACGCGAGCAGAATGAACGCGAGCGCCTTCTTGATGGGCATCCAATTCACAAAGCCGTTCGCGTCGGGCGTAAGGTTGGCGCCTACGATGTAGGTCAGCGCGACGAAGCCGCAGAACAGATTTCCCGCCGTGAACAGGTTCGGCAGAAAATAAATTTTCAGCCGCTGTTCGTTGCTTGGATTGGGTGCGGGTTCAGCCATGATTCAAACAAGTTCCGCCAGAATGCTTTCACCGCCGACCACGCGGTCGCCGAGATTTACTTTCACCTTGGCGTTCAAAGGCAGATAAACATCCACGCGCGAACCGAACTGGATAAGGCTGATGCGTTCGCCGCGTTCCACGGTTTCGTTTTGCGCCACCCACGGCACGATGCGCCGCGCGATGAGGCCGGCGATGAGTCGCACGCCCACGTTCGTGCCCACCGGTTCGGCGGAGATAATGCCAATCAAAACATTCTCGTTGAACTTGGAGCAATCCGCGCGCATGGCGTTGAGATACTGGCCGGGAGAATGTTTGAAATACGCGATGGCGCCTTTCACCGGCGAGTTCTGAACGTGAACATCGAACACCGAAAGAAAAATGGAAATGCGCTGGCATTCGCCGCCCATGAAATCCGGTTCCGTCGTCGTATCAATCGTGTCCACCTTGCCGTGGCCGGGCGCGAGCACGAGATTTTTGCCTGTCGGCACAGCGGCGTCCGGGTCGCGGAAAAAATAAAAGGTGAAGATGACGAACAACACCCACAGCACGAACAAGGCCCCCGCCAGTCCGAGGACAAAGGAGCCGATATATTTGCCAAGGAAAGCAAACGCCAGCAGCAGCAGAACCGCCGCTGCGGACAAGCCGATGAGTTTCAATGCGGACTGCGCCGCTTTGCCAGAATGTTTCACCCGGCCAAGCTAAAATTTTTACGCGTCACTTGCAATTCACCATTTTCAGTGCAACCTGCCTGCCGTCGCAAAGAAAGGCGACGTTGCCAACTCAAAGCTCAAAAAAATTATGTCATTACACACTCCCGACCTCACCAAATTCCCGCCGCGCAGTCCGCGCACGCGGCTCGGCGGCTACGTCATGCTTCCACGGATGCTCGACAAATGCCGCGCCACCATCGCCGGAACCAATGGCGAGTATCACTACAACTGCCCGCTCGATCAGCACCTGCTGACCTTCCTCGGGCTGGATCCCGAAGCGTTGAAAACGGTCGCGGCCAAGAGCGACACCGAAGTGCTCGCGTGGATTAACACCCACGCCAAGCACAAACGCACCGCGCCGGAAATCATTGCGTGGTCCAACTGGCAGGAAAACCGCGCACCGGATAATTGCGATGGCCGCGAGTTTTTGAATGGTCTGCACAAAGCGGGCGCTCCGTTGCGCGAAGACATTTCCACCTGGTTCGAGGTGTTGGAGATGGACGACTTTGTTAGCTACGGCGGCAAAGCCTGAACGTCATAGCCGGATTTTTCGGCGGACGTGTTTTCCTCCAAAGAGGAACGCGCGTCCGCCTTATTTCTTTTTGGTCGGCGCAGTCGGCAAACTGCCGTCATTCAAATCCGGGTCGAACACGCGCGCCGGTTCGTTCGTCGTTGAATTCCCCCGTGTCCACAACCCGCGCGCTTGCTCTGGCGTCAGCGTTGCCGCTGGCTGAAATTTTCCTCCGCCCATGTAATCCAGCAGCGAGCGACGCAACTGTTTCAATTCCGAACCACCGCGCTCGTTGTCCAGATTGATCGCGGAGACGAGCAATTTCCCAGCGCCGACGTTGCACTCAAAAATCACGCCGAGCTTCCAGTTGCGGTTCCAGTCGTCAATCGCCCACACAATCGGCTTCAACTCACGCGGGGCGGCGGTCAGGTTTACCGAGCGGACGCCGTTGATGAGTTGCGTCCACTGCCAGTCGCAATTTTTGTCCGTGGGAAATTCCGCGAGGGCAGGGTGGTTCGTGTCGCACAGTAAGCCGAGCATCGCGTCGAAGCGCGGGCTGCGATTTTGCGGCGGGCGCACGGTCATCTGAATGTTCCAAAACACGGGGACATTTTTCATCGGCGGGCATTTCGACGGATCGAGGTCAGCGCTGGTCGGCATGAACAAAACCTTGCCGCCGCCAGCAAGTTTTTTTTCCGCATCCGTCCAAACACTCGTCACAAGAACGTCGCTGGTTTTGGAATCTTCAACCTGCGTGGGGTAGAGCCAGAAGTTCCAGTCGTTTTCAAAACGATCTCCGGACGCTGTGCTGGCTGAGACAAAAAGTTGATACCGTGCAGGTGCCGGCAGTTTGTTCAATTCCATCTTGAAATTTCCACTTTTGCCCTTGAAGCCAACGGGAATGTCCGTCACTGGCCCCCACATGAAATCGCCGCTGATCGTTTTCCCATTTTCGTCGCGAACTCCCCAGCGGACTTCGACTTTCTGAAGCGGGCTTGGTCCAAAATTTGCCAGGCCATATCCCGCTTCAAGTTTTTCATCCGTTGTCCAAACGCGCTTCTTAAGCCACGCCAGTGGCACGACCGGGCCACAGAATTTCCGAAACTCCTCCGGAGTGACATAGCCTTTGCTTTCCCAAAACGCATCCAGCACGCCGATGAGTGCGGTGCCTTGGCCGAGATAATCGTGCAGGTCGAGCAGTTGAAAACCGGCGAGGCTGGGCGTGCGCAGGTTTGCCTCGATCTCCTCCTTGTAACACGCGAGTTGAAATCGTCCCGATGCCCACGCGAAATCTTTGTTCATCTCCAGCACGCCGTTTTGTTCCGCGATGTATTTGAAAATGTCGTAATTGCCCGGCTGCAA
>JBEEMY010000300.1:0-3858 GCA_041192415.1 Verrucomicrobiota bacterium
CATGCCATCGGTTGCCCTGTTTTTCGCAAAAACCGCGGGTTTTTAATTAAAACCAAGATTTTGCCCACAGAAACTGAAGCATTGCCCATGGGGTTTGTGGCTTTGCCCAAAGGAAAAACCTCGTTGCCGGTGGGAATCGTCGCGTTGCCCATGGGGTTGTTGACGTTGCCCGTGGGAAACCGAGCATCTCCCATGGGAACCGGAGCTGTGCCCATGGGAACCGGAGCTGTGCCCATGGGCATAAGAGCGACTCCCTCGGTCACAGGCACGTTTCCTTTGGGCAACGGAGGTTTTCCCATCGGCACCGGAGCATTTCCCATGGGAAACGTGGCTGAAGCTGTGGGAATTGAGCGTCCGCCGTCTGGTTTTGCCCGGATTCCCATGGCAACCGTTACAAATGCAGATGCAATCGCTTCCGTTGCACACGCAATTGCTCCGGTTGCAGATGCAATCGTTCCAAGTGCAATCGCATTTGTTCTGGTTGCAGGTGCAATTACTCCGATTGCAGACGCAGTTGTTCCAGTTGCAGACGCAGCCGTGACGGTTGCACTTGCAACTGAAAGGGTGGCATCTGCAATCAGAAGAACGGCATCTGCAAACGTTCCGGGTGCATCTGCACCTGCGACGTTTGCGATCGCAACTTACTTGATATCCAAATCGGCGAAGGGGGCGTTCAAGCCGTCGGCTGCCGGTTCTTCGGTGGCGGGGACTTTTACTTTTTCCGGGGCGTGAGCTTTTTCGGAAGATTTCTTTTCCGGGGCGTGGCTGGCGGCTTCGGGAGTCGCTTCAGATTCACCGCGCGGATTCTTCGCGCGCTTGTTGCGCGGGAGCGGGCTGATCATCAGGTTGATGGCTTTGCCGATGAGCTTGGGCGTGAAATCGGGATGGCCGAAGGGCGTGATGTTCTCGATGAATTTCTTGATGACCTCGAAGCCGACTTCGGTGTGCGCCATTTCGCGGCCGCGAAATTTGAGGGCGACTTTCACCTTCATGTCTTCGCAGAGAAAATCAATCGCGTGCTGGGTCTTGATGCCGAGATCGTGCGGGTCAATGCGGGGGCTCAACTGCACTTCTTTGACGGTGGAGGCGTGCTGGTGCTTGCGGGATTCTTTTTCTTTCTTGGCCTGTTCGTAGCGGAACTTGCCGAAGTCCACGAGGCGGCAGACGGGCGGGACGGCGTTGGGCGAAATCTCCACGAGATCCACGCCTTGCTGGCGCGCGAGATTGATGGCTTCGTTGAGCGGAAATACGCCGAGCTGGCCGCCTTCAGCGCCGATGACGCGGACTTCGCGGGCGCGAATCTTGCCGTTGACGCGGATGAAGGACGCGGCGGAGTTGTTGCGAGGTGAGGGAAACGGACGGCTCAAGCGAACCTCTCCGGTTGGGACTGAAGTGCTATGTGGTGCATCAAATCTATCGTCTGGCTAATTCTTATGATGCGCTTTTGTAAAGTAAGGGCGCGGCGGCGGCAAGCAAATAATGGCAACAAATTCGCGGCGGGCGTGGCGTGCGGGTTGGAATTTGGAGGTTCCAACAACATTCAAGCGGGGCGTTGCTCCAGCATTTTTACGAGGAGCGGGATGCTGGCTTGGGACTCGTTGTCCACGCGCACGTCCACGGAGTAGAGGCCAGCTTCATCGAATTTCAATTGCTGGATGTTGACGATGAAGTTGCGGGTGAGGAAATGCGCATCGTCCGGCAGGGTGACGGGCACGGGGAGTTCGATGCCTTGCATGATGGAGCGGCCATCGGCGTTGATGAAGTTGAGGGTGAGTTTGCGCGTGCCTTCGTCGCCGGGCATGAAGGTGAGGCGCAGGGCGACGGCGCATTGCGGGTGGATGGCCGGGAGCTGCGGCGCGTAAATGGTATCGAAGGAGCCGAGCAAATTTAATTTGCCATTGTCGTCGGTCGCTGCGTCGCAGAGGACGGCCACTTGAATATTCATGCGGCGAAAATTTAACGCAAAGCGGTGGCGAGGCAAAGGGGCAAAGTTCCGGCGGTGAAAAATCAAGGCGGCGGTGCGTGGGGCCGCGCCTGACAGGAAATCTTTACGGCGCGAAATCAGGACAAGGTTTGTCATGATTGTGGGCGGGTGTGTCTGGCAATGCAGCATTTACGCTTGGTATGATGACTGCTAAACCTTATTTCGATTTATGCGTCTGGAATTGAATCATCACCGTCCCGCCGGTTGCTGCAAGGCACGGGTGTGGGCTGGCTTGGGCGGCAACCGGAGCGGTTTTGTATGTTCATTCTGGGAGTTGCTCGTGGCGGTGGCCATCGTGGCGCTGGTGTTCGGGACGATTATAAACGGCTATCTCATCAGCGCCAAAAAATCCCAGTGGTCGGGCTACTCGCTGGCGGCGCAGGCGATGGCGGTGCAAGCGGTGGAGCAGGCACGTTCGGCGGTGTGGGACATCGCGATGCAGACGACCGAGATCACGAACATGAATTTATCCGCCAAATCGATCACTGTTTCCGGCGCGAATTGGACGATGACTGGTTACACGACCAACATCATGGACATTCCGTGGAAGGGAACGAATTATGTGGTCGCCACCAATTTCATCACCGTGCAGACGGTGTTTGAAAACGGCCTGACGAATCCCTGGGTGCAGTTGCAAGTCGTCCGGGTGGACACCGTCTGGCCGTTTGACGGCTGGGGAAATTTTACGCGCCGCGTTTATACCAACTCGGTATGCACCCTCATCGCCCCGGACAACCGCGATCCCGCCAGCTTGGGCGGTTCGGATGAATAAACTTTCCCGCGCATGAAAATAAATAATCCCACCACCACTCGCTGCGGTGAGCGCGCAGGCACGCTGATTGAAATGATTTTCGTCATGTCGCTGTTTGTGGTGGTGGTCATGGCGCTGCTGGGTGCGCACTTGATCGGTCTACGTCAGAGCCAGTGGGTCGAGAGCAAATCTGGCGCGAGCGACACTTCGCGGCGCGTGCTGAACCAATTGCCGGGGGATATCCGCTCTTCCAAGATGTGGTTTGTGGGCAACATGAATGGAACCAATTTCAGCATCATCACTAACAGTTCGCAGGGCACGGCGATTAAATTGTTCAACACCACCAACGGCAGCATCGCCGTCCTATATTATTTCGACTTGAGCAACTCGAACAACAGTGACGGCCGCCTGCTCCGCACCAGCACCACAAACTGGAACCCGGTGACGGTGGCCTCCAACTTGGTGAATTGGCTTGGCGGCGGCTACAGTTTTCAGGTGGAAGATTACAGCGGACAGCCCGCCACGAATGACGCGGACAGCATGTCCTACAAGCGCGTCATCCACACCACGCTTCAGTTTTGCCAGTTCCAATATCCGCTCACGGCGGTGGGCACGAACGGGCTTTATGATTACTACAAAATTGAATTCCGCGTGACCCCGCACCTGCCGGAATAATTACTACCATGAAAATCCTCCCATCATCATCCGTTCCACCGCGCGGCTTTGCGCTCATCATGGTGCTCATTCTGGTGGCGGTCAGCCTCATCATTTTGGCCAGCTCCATGAACCGTTCCAACACCGTCGCGATTCTTAACCAGCGCAACGTGGATTACGGCAACTGTTCCGTGGCCGCCGAAGCTGCGGTGGAGAAAGTCTATGCGCGGATGGCTTTTGATTTTCAAGCTTACGGCGTGGCCGGGGTGAGCAACAACTACGCGAACAGCATCTATCAAAACAACACCCCGAACGCCAATGAAGGTTCCTTCTGGAGCAATTTTATTTTTTCCGATGCCCAAGGCACCAGCGGTCGAACCTATGTGACGCAAGTTGGCACCTACGCCGGGCCGCTGCCCTCAGCGTATGAAGGCCTGTATGCCGCGGCCGGCTCCCCCATCTATCGCAT